>JAEWAH010000225.1 GCA_023391725.1 Bacillota bacterium
CCAAGGCATATGCCAGTTTGGAGTGGACGGGGGACAGGATCCCCGTCTCGGTTTTCGGCATCCGGGGCGACACCCATCCCATGGCCTGGGCGGCGGATGACCAGGTCTATATCGGCACCGGCGACCCCAACTGGTTTATATTAGACGGGAAGATCGTCAACGGCAAGATCCCGGAGCGGCCTGACCTGGACCAGCATGTGTACCAGCGCGTCAGCGGCCACGTGGTGGAAAAGATCACAGGCTCGCCCGAAAAGTTTGGCATCGAGCGCGTGAACGATCTTCTGGGCCAGACCGGCTGGGGCGGAAGCGGGCCCAAGCCCGCCGGCATGATCAGCGTGGACGGCTCCCTTTACTACGCGGTGCAGAACCTGCTTGGCTGGAAGCCCCCGCGCTACGGCCAGAACTCCCAGCACGGCAGCGACGCCACCATCATCCGCTCCGATGATTTCGGCAAGACCTGGACGCCCGATCTGGACCCTATGCTGGCGGAATTCTACGCCAAGGAATATACCGTGGGCCCCGCCCACCACAAGGCCTGGAAGACAGCGCCGGATGAGCGTGTGATGATCGGGGATTGGAAGCCCATGTTCCCCGGCAACCTGTTCGGCGGCCCCTCGTTTATCCAGTACGGCAAGGACAACCAAGGCGCGCTTGACAACTACGTATATGCCGTCTCCACCGACCATTGGGACAACGGCACGGAAATGCGCCTGGGCCGCGTGCCCAAGGACGCCATCCTGGATAGGTCCAAGTGGGAATTTGCCATCCCCGATGAGCAGGGCGGCGTTACATGGACGGACGAGCTTTGCCTGTCTGTGCCCGTGCTTTCCATCGAGCGCCACATCAGTATGCCGGAGATGGTGTACCTGCCTAAGGAGCGCAAATATCTGCTGCTCACCTGGGCGCTGCACAACGATTTCAGGGCGTCCACCGGCTCGGAACTAACCGTGCTGGAATCCGACCATCCCTGGGGGCCGTTCTCCCTGGTGTACTATGAGTGGATGTGGTATAAACAGGAGGGGGGCCATTACTGCCCGCGCATTCCCCTCAAGTGGTTCAACCACGACGATTTGAGCGGCTACATGCTCTACTCCGGCAACTGGGAGACGCAGATCCCCTATTATATGCCGCAGATGCGGGGATTCAAGCTCATCCGCAAGTGAAGCCCATTCCAAGCCCATTCCAAATGGAAGAAGGTGCAGACCGTGCGGGGGAAAAGTTCACCTTACAAGGCGCCCGGCGGCGCCGTGACAAAAGATATCAAAAGGGATCACCAGCTGTATTTCATGCTGGTTCCCGCATTGGTATTGCTTTTCATCTTTTCCTACATCCCCATGTCGGGGCTGGTCATCGCCTTCAAGGATTACAAGATCGGGCAGGGAATGTATGGCGGCCCGGACTGGGTGGGATTCGCGCACTTTGCGCGCCTGGCCAAGGATCTGTTTTTCCGGCGGGCGTTTATCAACTCCATGATCATCGCATTTTTGCGGATCATCGTGTGCCTCCCCGGGGCGGTCATCCTGGCGCTGCTTTTGTTTGAAGTGCGCAGCAAGCTATTCAAAAGCGTGATCCAAACGCTGGTGTACATCCCGCGCTTCCTTTCATGGGTGATTGTGGCTGCGTTTGCCATCACGCTTTTTAACCCCGAGCACGGCATCAACGTGCTGCTAAGGCAGCTGTCCATCCCCACGGTGACGCTGAGCAACGATTCGCAGTTTAGGGCGATTGTGGTCTTAAGCGATCTGTGGAAGGACGTAGGCTTTAATTCCGTGCTGTTCACCGCGGCGATCATGACCATCAACCCCTCGCTTTACGAATCGGCGGAGATGGATGGGGCGCACCGTGGGCAGAAGATGTGGCACATCACCCTGCCCATGATCCGCAACACCATGATCGTGGTGCTGGTTTTGTGGGTAGGCTCCATCGTCAACGTGGGGTTTGACCAGGTGTTCAATCTGTACAACCCTTCCGTGTACTCCACGGGGGATATCATCGACACCTACATCTACCGCATCGCCTTTACGGCCAGCTCCCAGAAGTTCTCCCTGGCCGCGGCGGCGGGGCTCTTCAAGAGCGTCATCGCAATCGTGCTGCTCACCGGCTCGGAGCTGTTTGCCCGCTCCATCGGCGAGAGCGCGCTGTTCTAAGGAGGCGTGACGATGAAAAAGAAGATTTACACCTTCGATATCGCCAATACGGCCCTCCTTGTCTTGATCGGCCTGTGCGCGTTCTTCCCCATCTGGTACGTTTTCGTGATCTCGGTAAGCGACGGGCCCACCTACATTGCCGACAAGCTGCACTTCTGGCCCCGGGTGGTCAACTTCGGCGAATACGCCCGGGTGCTCAAGGCCGGGGATCTGATCCGCTCCTTTGGCAACAGCGCGTTGATCACCGTCTGCGGCACGGTGCTGGCCATGCTCGTCACTTCCCTGGCGGCCTACGCGCTGTCGCGAAAGCGGCTTCGCGGGCGCAAGATCATTACGCCCTTCGTGCTGTTCACCATGTTCTTTTCTGCTGGGCTGATTCCCTACTACCTGCTGGTAACGGGGCTGGGCCTTAAAAACACCTTCCTGGCGCTGATCTTGCCCGGGGCCACCAACGCGTATTACATGATGATCATGCGCACCTATTTTACCGGGCTTTCCGATTCCCTGGAAGAATCGGCCAAGATCGACGGCGCCACGGACATGCGTATCTTTTTCTCCATCATGCTGCCCATCTCCAAGCCCATGCTGGCCGCCATCGGGCTGTTCTTCGGGGTGCAGTACTACAACGATTACTTCAACGCGCTCCTGTTCATCTCCAGCCGCAGCATGTACCCGCTGCAATTCCTGCTTAGGGAGATGGTGGTCAACAACATCGCCAACAACACCTCAGTGGGCGGTTCCACCACCACCACCGCCGAAGTCTTCAAAATGGCAAGCGTCGTTTTGAGCGTGCTCCCGATCCTGATGGTGTACCCCTTCCTTCAGAAGTACTTTGTTCAGGGCCTGATGTTAGGCTCTGTCAAGGAATAGACCGACCAAATATAATAGGAGGTAGATCCCATGAGGAAACTGTTGTCGCTGGCTCTTGTGTTGTGCCTGTGCCTGTCGCTTGTAGGCAGCGCCGCCGTGGCGCAAGGCGAAACGCCTACCAAGATCAAGTTCTTTAGGGTTGCCGTGGAACAGGATCCCGCGAAGGACAGGCTGCTTCTGGAACTGCAGAAGCGCACCAACACCCAACTGGAATTCGTGACCGCACCCTGGGACTCCGAGTCCACCCGCGTGACGACCATCCTTTCCTCTGGCGAACAGATGGACGTGATGGCCATCGACACCAACGCCTACGACTTTGCCTCCTTCGCCCGCAATGGCCTGCTGCTGCCCCTGGATGACTACCTTGCCACCGGCAAGTGGCCCATCCTGGCAAAACTGGCCTACGGGGATATCTACAACTGGCGCTATAATGTGGATGGCAAGGTGTACGGCATCCCCATGCCCATCCAACCCGGCGACTGGAACAACTACATCCGCAGCGACTGGCTCGAAAAGCTGGGCCTTTCCATGCCCACCACGCCGGACGAGATGTACGAAGTGCTCAAGGCGTTCAAAGAAAAAGACCCTGACGGCAACGGCGTTAACGACACCCTGGGCGTCTATGTGGCCCAGCGCAACGGCCAGCTGCAGCCCCTGTACGCCATGTTCATGAACATCTACGGCTCCAGCTTCGACGTTTCTGCCGATGGAAAGCTCCAGTTCCTGTATACGTCGCCCCAGTACAAGGAAGCCCTCACCTTTGTGAACAAGCTCTACCGCGAAGGCCTGATCAACCAGGACCTTTTCACCATCAACGATAAAAACTTCGTTCGCTATCAGTTCTCTGCCGGCGTATCCGGCTGGGTGACCTCGCCCATGATCGCCGGTGACTACAACGAGCTGCTCAAAGTCCAGCCCGGCGCCAAGGTCGACCTCATGTCCCCGCTGCCCCACACCGCGACCTCCATCGGCGCCTATGCGGGCGATGCCAGCTGGAACTGGATGCAGGACGTGCTGCCCGCCACCTGCTCCAATCCCGAAAAGGTGCTGGACCTGCTAGAATACCTGCACAGCGAAGAAGGGCGCAAGCTCATGTGTGTAGGTATTGAAGGCACCCACTACCAAAGCTACGCGGCGGCCAATGAAGAAGGCGTGTTTACCGGCATCTCCGCCGAAGAGCAGGCCAAGGACTGGGATCCCGCCAAGGGCGAAGGCCCCACCGGTTCCCCCATGTGGTGGGGCATGGTCTCCACCATCAACGGCACCATTCCCTTTGACAAGTACGATTCTGTGGAAGAAGCTTTGAAGCACGCCACCATGTTCGTATCCGACAAAGAGCTGGCGACCAACCCCTACTGGGATATGCGCAAGCGCGGGTCTCTGCTCACCAACCACAACCCTGTGCCGGCGACCATCCCCGAAATGATGGCCATCCAGGCTGACTTAACCTCCGTGCGCGAGGAGTACGAAGCCAAGATCATCCAGGCCGATCCCAGCCAGATCGATGCCTTGTGGGACGAGTACCTGGCTTATACCGACAGCATCGGGCTTGCCGATGGTGTCACCGCGGCCCAGACCTGGTACGACGCCAACAAGCAGTAACACGATATAAATTATTCTAAGCTTAATGGAGGGGGCCGCTGCGGCGCTATTGCCGCGGCGGCCTCTTCGCGTTTTTAAAGGCTGCTGAATGATGCTTTGCGATCATCATTGCTTGGCGGAAGGGTCAACGAAAGCCTCCCTTAGGC
>JAEWAH010000269.1 GCA_023391725.1 Bacillota bacterium
TCAAGGATGTTTACCATCTGTGCATCACAGGGAACAAGCTCTATGCCATGATCCGAAATAATCAGGATTACAATAAGCCCGAGTTTGCGTCCTTCGATATGACCACCGGCGAGAAGCGGATCTACGACGCGCCCTTCGTACAGGATATGACGCCGTATAAAGATGGCAAGCTCCTGGTGAAGGTCTACGACATGGAAAATGCCTACCAGGAAGGTCAAAAGGAGCCGAAAAAGCCCACCGTGGCAGTATTCGACCCGGCGGACGGCAGCCTCCGTGAAGCCGGGAGCTTTGGTGACGCCAACGTGTTCGGGCTCATATACCAGCTGGAGACGGATACATTGTTTTATACCACTACCAGCAAGCTGATGGCCATGAAGGCCTTGGGCACAGCCACGCAGGCGGCCTTTATGCCGGTGGATTATGCAGATGAATCACCGGCCGCGATGCTGCCCGGCGGCCTTTATGCCATCAATACCTGGAGCGGGCTGATCGTGCGCAACACCGATCCTCAATATATGCCTACAAGCTCGCTGTCCATCTATGGCGGATATATGGATCAGGCCGCTATGTCCTTTTCTGTTCTGTATCCTCAGGTGCCTGTCACCTTCAACCAAAGCACCTATTTTGAAAACGCACAGGCGCTGGCACAAGCCATGGTGTCAGGCGACAACTCCTTTGATATCTACAATTTTGATATCAGCTATCAGGATTTTGCGGGTTTGATGGAAAAGGGATATTGCCTGGATCTTTCATCCTCCGGGACCCTGGCCTCGGAGCTTGAAAAAATATATCCCTTCTTAAAAAACGCCGTCCAGCAGGACGGAAAGTTTTACGCCCTGCCCATCAGCCTGTACGGCTACGGTTTGAGCATTTCGCCCAAGGTCTGGGAAACAAGTGGCCTGAATGATAGAATGCCAAAAACTTTCATGGAAATGATCGATTTCATGAACTGGTGGGTAGAGGAGGGGCAAACACAGTATCCCGACATCCAGCTGATGCAGGGCGTCACCGACTATGGCGAAACCATGTTCCAGCTGGCGATGGACCTGTATATCCATCAGCTCCAGGCAAAAGGTGAGGACCTTTCTTTTGATACGCCTTCGTTCCGCAAGGTCATGCAGGCATTGGAGAGCCTGGACGTGGAGGGGCTGAACGAGACGCTGCCCGCCTATTTTGCCGATGCCGCCTCGGGCATGGCTGCGGTCAGCCTCAAGATGGCCGCCGGGGAAGGCGAAGCATTGTTCATGAATTACGGCGACTGGCTGAACGTGCAGGGCGGCGCAAGAAACCTGGAGTATTCAAAGCCCCTGATGCTGCCCTTGGATGAGGGCGATTCCGTCTATATCCCGGTGTATGTGCAGGCGCTGTTTGTAAACCCCAACACGAATAACCCGGATATGGCGCTCAAGTATTTGGAGAACTACTTAAAGCACATGAATCCCGGCCAGCACATCATGATGTTCCCGGATGATAACGAGCCTGTACCCCAGCCGAACTTTGAGCAGACCCTGGCCCAATGGGAAGATGAGCTTGAGAAGACGAAGAAGCGCCTGGAAACCGCCAAGCCGGAAGAGAAGAAGGACATCGAGATGACCATCCAGTCCTACCAGGACCTTCTGGATCATAAGGACCTATATTATTGGCAGGTGGCGGCGGAAAGCATTGCCCAGTACCGGCAAATAGCTCCCCAATGCTATGTGGCCGTGCCCAACTTGCTGGATTACCGCACCAAGGAAGGCACGTCGGATATCATGACGCTGATCGGCCGCTATCGGCAAAAGCAGATGTCACTGGATCAGTTCATTTTAGAGGCGGACAAGAAACTTAGGATGATCCTGCTGGAGCGGAAGTGATGGCTGCACACCCGGCTGCGCATGGGGCTCAATGGCCCTGGGCGCAGCCCTGTGCAGCATGGAAGGGAGGAACAAAGGTTTGTTCCGTCGTAAAAAAAGCGTGTGGCTTTTTCTTCTGCCCGGATTGCTGGGCTTGACGGCCTTTTACCTGGCCCCATTCATCGGGGGCATTTATTACAGCATGACGGACGGCACATTCAAAAACAATTTCGTATGGTTCCAGAACTACAAGGAAATATGGGAGAACGAGATGTTCCGGGTGGGGCTGAAAAACACCATGGAGCTGTCGCTTTTGTGCGCCCCGGCCATCTGGCTTTTTTCCTTCCTGCTGGCGGCCATGCTAAGAACCCTTGGGAAGCGGGGGGCATTTTTCCGCAACGCGCTGCTGCTGCCGTATTTGATGCCATCCTCGGCGCTGCTGCTCATCTGGCTTTTGATGTTCGACTATGGCGGGGTGGTGAACAGGCTGTTTTCCGCCCTGGGCTTTGGCCGCGTGCTGTGGCTGGAGGGCGGAGCGCTGCGCATTCCGGTAGTATTGCTCTATATCTGGAAAAACCTTGGCTTTTCTGTGGTGATCTTTGCCGCTGCGCTGCAAACCGTACCCGAAGCCCTCTACGAGTACGCCAGCCTGGAAGGGGCCAACGCCTTTCAGCGGGAAGTCAAGATCACGCTGCCGCTGCTCATCCCCACGGCCTTTCTGGTGTTCATGCTCGCCTGGGTCAACGCTTTCAAGATCTTCAAGGAAGTGTACTTCATCGGCGGGGCGTATCCGGATGAAACGGTGTATACCCTGCAGCATTTTATGAACAACAAGTTTGCCAAGCTGGATTATCAGGATGTGACCACCGCGGCCTATAGTTTTGCTATTATCGTGTTCGCCTTCTTTGGCATGATGTACCTGTCAAAGGCCGTGCGCACACCCAACCAATTGTGAGAGGGGGAGTAAAGTTTGCAAACATCACCGGCCCCCTCCCTGAAAGCAAAACCGGCGCACGCCCATAGGCGCAGGCGCATGAAGCCCGGAAGGCTGCTTTCGGTGCTGTTCCTGTCGGGCATCGCGGTCCTGATCCTGATCCCTATCGTGTTCACGTTTCTATACTCCTTCTTCCCCAAGGGAGAGATACAAGCGTACCTGAAGCTTCGGGGCAGCTACGACGAGACAAAGTGGCTGGACGTACTGTTTTCCCCGGCCATGGCTTCCATCCGGCAGTATTACAAGATCCTCATTGAGGAGCCGCAATACCTGAATCTCTTCGTGAATTCCGCCAAGTATACCGCGGCGATCCTTCTGGGCCAGGCCGTGGTAATCCCGCTGATGGCCTACGCATTGAGCAGGTTCCAATTCAAGGGCCGGGACGCGCTGTTTTTCGGGATCCTGATGCTGATGGTGCTGCCTTTTCAAGTGACCATGGCGCCAAGCGTGATCACGCTGCGCTGGATGGGCCTTATGGAAACGCCCTGGGCGGTTATCCTGCCCATGTGGTTCTCTCCGTTCTATATCTTCCTTTTGCGCCAGTACATGGTGAGCCTGCCGGGCGAGCTTCTGGAGGCCGGGATGATGGACGGAGCAGGGACATTCCGCTGCTATGCCCATGTGGTGATCCCGGTATGCCGGCCCATCTTGGGCGCTGCGGCGGCGCTGTCGTTTGCGGATTGCTGGAACATGGTGGAGCAGCCCCTGGTGTACCTGTCCACAAGAACAGGCGACCAGCCCCTGTCGGTGATGTTCAACCAAATCAGCACCGAGGGGTCAGACGTTGCCTTTGCCGGGGCGGCGCTGTACATTCTTCCAGCGCTGTTCATCTACTTTTACTTCCAGGAAGATATCCTGCTGGGCGTTCAGCTCAGCGAGCTGAAATAGCGGGAGGAGCGGAAATATATGAAGCTTAAGAAAATCGCCTTGCGGGGGCTTATCATTCTGGCGGTGACGGTGGCGCTGTGTATGTTCTTTGCGCGCACGGTAATGACCATCACCACGCCCAAGGTGAAGATCGTGCAGGCCAACCGGGGCAAGCTGGAGCAGAAGATCAAGCTTTCCGCCCAGGTGTACTTCCCGGAGACAACCGAGCATGTGCTCGCTGACGCTGCCAAGAGCGCCATCGTGATCGATAAGGTATACGTGCGCCCAGGGCATCAGGTGGAAGCCGGAGAAACGCTGTTCACCGCCCGGCTCAGCGATTATGAAAAGGACATGAGCGATCTGCAGAAGAGCTATGATGAAAAATCGACGGAACTGGTGGGCAAGGATATCGAGAACCGAAAAGCCGCCAAGGAAAGCGCTCAGAATGATCTGTACGATGTGATGATGGACGCGCAGACGGCACTGGCAGAGGCGGAGCATACGGCCCGTACCCAGGCCCTGAAGCTTGGTATCACCTTTTCTCCGGATATGACCAAGTGGACGGAAGAAGCGGCCAAGGGGGACGATGCCTTAAAACAGGCAGCAGCCGCCGTACAGACCGCCAAGACCGCTTATGACACCGCTTACGAAGCGTTTTACAAGTCCTTCAACAG
>JAEWAH010000048.1 GCA_023391725.1 Bacillota bacterium
CTGGTCAGCTGTGGAGTGGATTACTTGCAAGGATATTACATTTCCCTGCCCAGCATGCCCCCGCTGATACCCGGCCGGGAGATCCTCAGCCAGGTGAAGGAAGCCCATGAAAGCATTTGCTACAAAAACGTAACTTTTCCGCACGAAATTGTAACATATTTCGATGTTCCGCAGTAATCTCTTGCTTTCTGCTTCTTATGGTTCTATAATTCTTCTGGGGAGCCCCAAGAAAATGGCAAAACAGCCGAAAGGCTGCGACGCAAAGCTACAGGGCCTTTGGTCAATCCAATGGCAGCCAGCTACCGAAAGGGAGGATCGGGATGACTAAACAGAGGACATGGAAATTTCTCGCCTGGGTCTTGTGCGCCATCTTGCTCACATCTTCCATCATTCCCGCAGGGATTGCGGACACCAGTGAACAGACAGGAAGCACGTCTTTGGGCATTGAACTGAAAGTAGAAAACGGTCTGGTGACTTCGGCTTATGCGTTGGGCAGTGATGGGCAGCGCTTGGAACTTGGCGCACAGCCTGCGGGGAAGACGGCTGAGGCTGCCGTAAGTGAGATCGTGAAAGCTTTAGCCGACGCAGGCTATCTTGCAAATGTTAAGGAAAATTCCCTTGTGATAACCGTTTCCGGATCAGACGAGCAAGCAGAAGAACTGGCAGGCATCTTGCGCCAAAGCGCCCAGGCTGCGGCCGGAAGCGACCAATTGAAAGTCCGTACCGCTTTTGTGACGCCGGAACTTGCTGCTGAGGCAGACGCCCAGGGCATGTCCCCCAGCAAGTATCTGCTGATGCAGTACATTGCTCTGAAGAAAGGCATTACCCTGGAGGCAGCTATCGCCCAGTATGGGCAGTTCACCGTCAGCCAGCTTCTTGAACAGTTCAAGGATGCCAAATCCTTGTTTGAGAATGGCAGTGAGGATGGAGAAGAAGGCCTTGACGGCCTGACTCCCGAACAGCAGGCTGCTTTGACCGCAGCCTTCAAGCAGCAAAAGGATGCAGTCAACGAAGCGCAAAATACTTTCCTCAAGGCTTTTATCGCCATGAGGAAAACCTACAGGGATAAGATCAAAGACATCAAAAAGGAAAGCAAAGATAAAGACGCCGGGGCTATCCAAGCCAGCCTTGACCAGCTGAAAGATCAGATGACGGCCGAGTACAATACCGCTTTGAGCGCGCGTGACACCGCTGTTCAGGCCGCCAAAGACGCTTTTCAGACAGCAGTCACGACCGCTGGGATCCCATTGGAGAAGATTGCAGTTTTCGTCAACTGGCCGCTGCACAGGGTTTCTTCTCTTGCGAGTCAACTGAAAAGCTTTCTGAAGGAATTCACCTATCACGAAAAGAAAGACAAGCCTGACGACGAAAATGACAATTCTGATGAAGATAAGGATGACCACGGCAAAAAGGATGAAGGCCGCGGCAATCAGAATCATCAGGGTGGCAACAGCGGAAAAAAGGACGATGACCAGCAAGGCGATCATGATGACAACGGCGGAAAAAAGAATGACAATCGGCAAGGCCACAATGACAACGGCGGAAAAAGCGACAACCAGCAAGGCGACCAGGATGACGACGACTAGAAAACGGACATGATGGGGATAGGAACTGAAGAAGTAAAGAAACAGGTCCCTCAACCTCCAGCTTCTGAAACTATTCAATAATAAATAAAGCCGGCCAAACGTAGCGTTTGGCCGGCTTTTTTAATGTTCCGTGCTTTGTTTATACAACGTTCAGATCCCAGGGTTCGTAGATTTTGGGGACGTCGTTGATCAGACGTTTGGTGTATGCCGCTTTGGGAGACAGGATGACTTCGTCCGCCGTCCCGCTTTCTACGATCTTTCCATGCTCCATGATATAGACTGTATCGGAAATGTAATACGCAAGCCCGATGTCATGGGTCACGAAAATGATTGTCATGCCAATCTCGTCGCGCAGCTTGAGCAGCATATCAAGGATTGTCGCGCGCGAGCTGGCATCGATCATGGAGGTGGGTTCGTCCGCGAACAGGATCGTGGGCTTCAAAAGGAAGATCCGCGCGATCATCAGCCGTTGCATCTGCCCGCCCGAGAGTTCAAACGGGTATTTGTTGGTCAACTCCTTGAATTCCAGGTTGACGAAAGCGCAGGCCTCCGTCATCGCCTCGATCTTCTTTTCCTTCGACCAATCCTTGCCGCCGCGCATTTTGATGCAGTCAAGCAGCACACTGTCGATCTTGTGAAAAATGTTGTATGAGGAGAACGGATCCTGGAAGATTGCCTGTATCCCCTGCCAGTAATTCTTTTTCTGGCTGCGCGAGCGGATGTCCCGCGGCTTCCCCATGTAGAAGATCTCGCCTTCCGCCACGCTGGTGAGCCCAAGCAGCATTTTGACAAGCGTTGTCTTGCCGCTCCCGGATTCGCCCACGATGGAAACAAACTCCCCCTGGCGGAATTCAAAATCCACGTGGTCAACGGCTACTGTCCGCTTTGCGCCGGCGCCGTAAATTTTTGTAACGCCCTTGCCGGAAAGGCAAAGCGGCCTCTCTTCATTCATTTGACTCATCTTGATACATCTCCCTTAAATGCTGCACCGAGTGCCCACACCGGTAGGAGCGCCCCTCGCCAAACTCCACCATCGGCAGGGTCGCTATTCTGCACTGAGGTACCACATATTTGCATCGGTCCGCAAACCGACAGCCCGTTGGCGGATTTTTCAGGTTTGGCGGTGTGCCGGGGATCGCTTCCAGCTTATGCTCGCGTGTCCCCGCCTCCGGCACGATGATGGAATGCATCAGGCCCCGGGAATACGGGTGGATGGGATCAAACACGGTCTGCTGGGCGGTCCCCATTTCCACGAACTGCCCGGCATACATGACCGCGATGTCGTCTGTCACGTTGTAAAGCAAGGGCAATTCGTGGGTGATGAAGATCATCGAGCGGATGAAGCCTTTCTCCATCATGTCGAAGATCATCCGAATGACCATCTTCTGGCTGGACACATCCAGCGCGCTGGACGGCTCGTCGGCGATCAGCACCTTGGGCGAGAGGATCGTGGAAATGGCGATGACCGTGCGCTGCTTCATGCCGCCGGATAGCTCCACGGCATGCTTCTCCAGTACTTCCTTGGGCAGGTTCAGGATCTCGAACCGCTGCCTCGCCAGGTCATAGATGTCTTTGCGCTTCGCCTTCGAGTCATGCGCTTGGATCACATCCTCAATAAAGCGGATGATCTTTTGCGTGGGGTTGAGCGCGTTCATGGCGGCCTGGGGAATGTAGGCGATTTCCGTGCCGAGGATGGTCTTGCGGACCTCGTCGGGGGCCATGCCAGAGATGTTCTTCCCGTCGATGATGATATTGCCCGATGTATAATGCAGCGGAGCAAAATAGTAGCCCATCAGCGAAAGAGCAAGCGTGGACTTGCCGCAGCCTGATTCGCCGGCGATGCCAAGGCTCTTGCCCTCCTCCACCTTGAAGGAGACATGGTCCACAGCGTAGATGCTTTCATTGAACCGGGTAATGTACTTGGTGGTCAGTTCCTGCGCTTCAAGCATGATTTTTGCCATACGCTCAACTCCTCAGCTGCGGGTTGAACACTTGATCCAGCCCGGTATTCATCAGGTTCAGCGAGAAGCTGACCAGCGCGATCATCACGATCACGGGGAAGTACGCCCACCACGAGCCGTTCAGGTGTGCCAGGTAGGCCATGTTCCAAAACATCATCAGCCCCAGGGTTGGCGTCTCCGTCGTTTTGGGGCCCAGGCCCAGCATGCTAAGCTGTGCTTCAGCCAGGATGCCAGAGCAGATTTGAAGAATCAGTGCCATTACCACATAGCTGGCGATGTAGGGCAGGATGTCTGTCGCCAGGATGCGCGGCAGGCTATGCCCGGACAGGCGCGAGAGGTTCACGTGATCGCGGTTGCGAAGGCTCAGTACCTGGCTGCGCACGGAGCGCGTTGTCCATACCCAGGATGTGCAGCCGATGACTGCCGCCACGATCATCGCGCCGCGTTTGTCCTGCCCCAGACTGTTAGAAATCAGGATCAGAAGCACGAACCCTGGGACGACGGTAAACAGATTCCCGATGAACATGATGATATTATCCACGATGCCGCCCACGTAGCCTGCGATCAGCCCCAGCGTAAGCCCCAGGAACGTGGCGATCAGCCCGGCGAGCAGACCTATGCGCAAAGATACGCCTGTAGCGGCAAGAAGTTCCTTGAGCACGTCGCGCCCGAAGTTATCGGTGCCCAGCCAAAGCGTACGGACGTTAGCAACATCAGAAACATTGACGTAATCTGAATCCGCGACAGCCTTTGTCTGCGCCTGTTCTCCGGTTGCGGGGTCCTTCCCGTACACAAAAACGTCTTCTGTGTCAAGCAGCTCGTTAAGCGCGACGTCGATGCGGGCAGCACGCTTGCGGAACGCGCTGGTCAACCCTTTTGGCTTTAAATTCTCGTCATAGTTGTTGTGCCAAAGGTTGAGGAAGTCACTGAGATTCTCGGTATCTATAGCCGCCTCCGGGATCCCGAAAGCAACGAGCCAGTCCTTCATGGCAACGCGGTCATCCTCCGAAAGCTTGCTGCTTAAGCGCTTTGCGGCCGCGTCATCCAGCTGCAGGGTATAGGTAGTTGCCGAATCTATGCTGTCATACAGATTGATGTATGTCCCGGGTTTAAAGAATGTTCCCTGCCCCACCATTTCAAGGGGATTCCCGGGGTTGAACAGCGGATAGATTATAACGAAGGCGAGGATCAACAGAATGATGACGAATCCTATCATGAAATTCGTAGAATGAAAGACCTGTCTCAATTGATGTCTCACGCGTCCGCCTCCTTACTCCGCCTGCGCAGCTTTGATGCGCGGGTCGATGATTCCATAGAGTATCTCGATGGCAAATATCGCTGTCAGCACCATGACCGTGATGATCAACGTCACGCCAGAAATCAGCGGATAATCGCCGCTGGAAATCCCTTGGTAAATCGTACTGCCAAGACCTGGATAACTGAAGATGGTCTCGGCCACCAGGGCGCCGCTGACCATGGAACCGATGGACAGCGCAAGGCCGGTCACTTGCGGAAGCATGGCGTTACGGAACACATAGCCGACGATCTTGCGGTCCTTGACACCCAGGAAGCGGCTGTATTTCACATAATCCGCATTCAATTCGTAGATGGACATACTGCGCATGCCGATGGCCTGCCCGCCGATGGAGATCAGCACGATCGAGAAGAACGGCAGCCAGTAATGCTCGATTACAGATTGAAAGAATCTCCAGGACATGCTTGGCAGAAGGTCGAAAGCATACCCTCCCGCTGTGGGAAGCCATTTGAGCGTGATGCCGAAAATAACAAGAAGAGTGACTGCCAGGCCGAACGCCGGAAGCCCCCCAACAAACAAGCTGACGGGAACAAGAACTTTATCAAAGCCTTTGCGGATGTACGCCGCCAAGGCGCCAAGCAGGTTGCCAATCAGCCAGCCTATGATGATGGCTGGCAGCTGCAGGGCGACCGTCCACATAACGGAAGCCATGACGATGTCAAGCACTGGACGCGGGTACTGCTGGAAGGAGATGCCCAGATCACCCTTGAACAGGTTGCCTACATAAATGAAAAATTGCTGCCAAAGAGGTTTATCAACACCGAATTTGCGCGCCCAGTCACGGTATATCTGATTGATTGTGTTTTGGTTGGTGATACCGGTGGCAATTTTACCGGTGATGGCCTGCACGGGGTCGGCCGGCATCAGCCGCGGCAAAATGAAATTGAGGATCACGGCAACAATCAGCGTGATGACGAACCACATCAATTTTTTGAGGAAGTATTTCCTGTATCCCTTCAACGCGTCTACCTCCCTTATGCCTCGTTTTATGAGCTATTGATGGAGAAGGCCATGCTTCCCGGAGGAAACATGGCCTTCTCCGAAGGTTGCATCAATCCGCTGAAGCGATATGGATGTTACGGATTGACCAGTGTGAGGTCATAGAGAGCGCCGATGCCGTAGCCGTCGGTGCAGTCGGTGGGCGGATAGCCGTGCTCGTCGCCAGCTTCGGGGTAGTTGGTCCATACGGATTCATTCACGGTATGGAACAAGCTGGGCCGATACATGAGCGCGAAGGACGGGACATCCGTCAGATAGATCTTGGTGGCTTCGGTGTAGAGTGCCTTGAGGGCCTCGGCATCGGTGGTGGTGGGGATCGCCTGGATGATCTCGTCCAAGCGGGCATTCTTGTACTGGCCCCAGTTGCCGGTCCAGTTGCCGGTCTGCCCAATGAATTCACTGGAGCCGACCTGGCGCACAGTGTTCCACGGGAAGGTCGGGCCGCCGCCAGCGATACTCCACATGAAGATGTCATACTGGGTCTGGTTGCCGTCGGTGAACACGGTCTGCTCTTCGGACCATGCGGGGAACAGGGTGGTGATCTCAATACCGATATTCTTGCCGGCCGTGGCAACGATTTCCATAGCCGCCATCCAGTCGGACCAGCCTTCGGGGCAGACAGCGTTCAAGGAGATCTTCTCGCCGCCGACTTCACGCCAGCCGTCTTTATCGGAGTCCACGATGCCCGCTTCGTCCAGCAGCTTCTTGGCGCCTTCGATGTCATTGCCGACCCATTGCAGGTCTTTCACGGCGTCGTGGTCATACATCGCCTGCTGGCCGGGAGTGGGGTTCATAAGGGAACGCGGCACCTGGGCAAAGGTCGGGGACTGATTGGTCATCGCGTTGGCGATGATCTGGTCATAGTCCACAGCCATAGCGATAGCCTTGCGCAGCGCGGGATTGTTGGCAATCACCGGCTTGTTGAAATTGAACCAGGCGGTGGGAATCACAAGGCATATGCCGTAGGGAGCTTCTTCCATGTAAGTGGAAATGGGCAGCTTCTTTTCCAGCCACATCTTTTGCACATCCGCGTTGAACTGCTGGGATACGTCTACCTGGCCCGCTTCCAGCGCGACAGTGCCAGCGGCGTTATCGGCATAGAAGATGTGCGCAATGTACTTGGGCGCGGGGAGCTTGCCCCACAGGGAAGCATCCTGGCCCCAGTAATTGTCGTTACGGGCGAGCACGAGCTTCTGCTCATCGCAGAAGACAGCGCCAGCATAGGGGCCGGAGGCGACAAAGTCATCCTTGGCCGTGTAGTTTTTGAAGGCATCCGCGTCGCCGTTCACCTGCTTGTCGATCTTGTCGATCCAAGCGGCGGAGGTGACGTACAGCTGGCAGATCTGGTTGTAGAGCTCCAGGGGGTTCTTGGCAGCGCCCTTGTCATTCAGGGCAGCCTTGATGAGGACCGTGGAGTCATCCACCGCTTCAATGGAAGCAATGTAAGTCGGGAGGTTTTTGCCGGTGGAATCCTGGTACTTCACATGCGCGGCATAGGTCGCGGCGACGTCCTTGGCCGTAACCGGAGTGCCATCGTTGAACTTGGCAGCCGCCTTGATTTTAACGGTCATTTCCGTCTGGGCCTCGTTCATGACGGGCTGGCCATCAGCGAGCAGCGGATAGAGTTTGCCATCGAGAACGTTGAACATGTACAGCGTCTCGTACACCAGCAAACGGCGGGAAGCGTCCCCCGCGATCGCCATGGCGTTGTTCTGATTGTCGCTGATAATGTTCCAGGAGCCAACGGGATCCCATTGCTGACCTGCAAAGTACAGCGTCTCATTGCGCGGCAGTTCTGTGGGAATGGTCGTTTCGGCGTAGGCGACGCTCAACGACACACCGCAGATCATGCTCAGCACGAGTGCCAGGGCCAGGAGTTTCCGGTTCCATTTGTCCATACGTATACCTCCATGTTTTTTATCGTTATGGCCGCTTGCGGCCAATAGCGCGCTGAAGATCACATCTGGGGGATGATGGACTTTACCGACTCGCCCTGACGGACGATCCCAGGCAAAACCACATGCCTGGGTATAAAATTCTTGGGTTTTTCAATGGCTTTGATGAGCATGCGCACGACCTGGGTACCGATTCCTTCGGTATCCTGCTCCAGCGTGGTAAGCTTGGGGTGGAGCACATCGGCCAGATAGATCCCGTCATACCCCGCTACGCTCATGTCCTCGGGGACAGACAGGCCCTCCCTCTCCAACTCATTCATGCCGCCGATACAGGAAAAATCATCGGGATACAAAATGCAGGTGGGCCTTTTTCGCAGCTGAAGCAATTCACGGGTTGCTTCAGCGCTGCTTTGCGGATCGTGATACTGCGCGGCCCTCACATATTCTTCGGGTACCTGAGCACCAAATTCCTCACACGTCCTGTAAAAGCTGGCGAGGCGGTTGCGGGTGACCAGCGTGTCTTCACCATGGATATAGGCGATGCGCCTGTGGCCTTTCTCACACACGTAGCGCACAAGGTCGCGCATGCCCTGCTCGTTATCTGAAATCACCGCACCACGATGATTGAATACATAATCTACCGTTGCCAAAGGAAGATCGCTGTCTACTAGTTCTATCAGGGTAGGTTCTGAAAAATGCGCGCTCACGATGATCACGCCATCATAGTTGCGGTACTTGCAGTAGGCCAGATAGCTGCCCATGATATGGACGCCTTCGCAGTTGATGATGGTGATATCATAGCCGCTCTTCTCGGCCTGCACCTGGATATTGCCGATGATCTTTGAAAAATACTCGTGCGTCCATACGATACCGCCCCGCAGGAAGACCAGTATGCCGATGGTCTTGGAATGGCTGGTCTTGAGCGTGCGTGCCGCGATGTTTGGATAGTACCCCAGTTCTTTGGCCGCATCCCTGATGCGCATAGCTGTAGCCGGACTGATATCCGACATGTTGTTGAGCGCCTTGCTCGCAGAGGCAACAGAGACCCCGCATTTTTGCGCAACATCCTTTAGGGTTACCATATATGCAGCCCCAGTATCAAATAATACGCGTTCCCTTAATCGTTAACGTTATTATAATTTGAGCAGAAGATATATGTCAAGCACTCTGCCCAAATTTTTATGACAATTTATAGCATAGTGCTTTTTATATCCTTGCTCCTTCCTCCTCGCAAAATCAATCCGGCTGAATTTCTATGAAATTTCAAGCATTTTGCACTTATCAACGCATATCTATTACCTATATACCCATCAATATTTACCATATTAGTTACTTAATCGTTTAAGCAAGGCAGGGTGTTTCCTATACCGCACCCGGTGATTTTCCGCTTCTTGACAATCAGCCCGGGGTCTGCTAGGCTTTGTATCATCAATGCATACTTCGTTTTTTAGTCCCATACAAAATCATCAGGAGGTGCGGCATGGATGCAAAGCAGCTGGTCGCCCAAATGACCCTGGAAGAAAAAGCTTCCCTGTGCTCAGGGAAAGGTCTCTGGTATATAAAAGGGGTAGAACGGCTTGGCCTTCCCCCTGTAATGGTCACCGACGGTCCCCACGGCCTGCGCAAGCAGGCTGCCATCGGCGATCACCTGGGCCTGAATGAAAGCATCCAGGCCGTATGTTTCCCCACGGCCGCCGCGCTTGCCTGCTCCTTTGACAGGGAGCTCCTTCAAACGCTGGGTGAAGCGCTTGGTGAAGAATGCCAGGCGGAGGATGTGGCCATCCTGCTGGGCCCAGCAATGAACATCAAGCGCTCTCCCCTATGCGGGCGCAACTTTGAATATTTTTCGGAGGACCCCTACCTGACCGGCGAAATGGCTGCGGCTCACGTGAAAGGCGTGCAGTCAAAAAATGTAGGTGTGAGTCTCAAGCATTATGCCGTCAATAATCAGGAGACCCGGCGCATGACAGTGGACGTCGCGGTGGACGAGCGGACCCTTCGGGAAATTTACCTTGCAGGCTTTGAAAAGGCGGTCCGGGAAGGCAAGCCCTGGACGTTGATGAGTTCCTATAACAAGGTAAACGGGACATACGCAAGCGAGAACAGAAAATTGCTTACCGATATCCTGCGGAACGAATGGGGTTTTGATGGCTTTACCATGACGGACTGGGGCGCCTGCAACGATCATGTGGCCGGTGTAGCCGCGGGGCTTGATTTGGAAATGCCCTCCGTTACCGATGAAAGTGACAGGCTGCTTGCAAATGCGGTCAAGGAAGGGAAAATATCGGAAGACGTTGTGTCCTGCGCTGCGGAACGTATCGTGAACATCGTCATCCGCTTTCTGGAGAACCGAAACAAGGAGGTCGTGTTCGACCTGGGCGTCCATCATCATCTGGCCCGGCGCATCGCCAGGGAATGCATGGTGCTTTTGAAAAACGAAGGGAATCTGCTGCCTATTCGCGGCAGCAAAAAAGTGGCGTTCATCGGTAAGTTCGCCAGCGAGCCCAGGTTCCAGGGCGGCGGCAGTTCCCATATCAACGCAAGCGAAGTCCTGTCCGCTCTCCAGGCGGTGCGCAGTGTACACGGCAACTTGGAATACGCCCAGGGGTATGACACCAGGAGGGATGAGACACTGCCGGAGCTTTTGAATGAAGCCGTTCAAAAAGCCCGGGAGGCGGACCTGGCGGTCTTGTTCCTGGGGCTGCCGGATGATTTTGAATCCGAGGGCTACGACAGGACCCATATGCGCATGCCCAACTGCCAGCTGGAATTGCTGGAGGCAGTCAAAAAGGTCCAGCCAAATACGGTGGTGGTATTGCACAATGGCTCCCCTGTGGAGATGCCTTGGGCAGACGATGTCCCCGCCATCCTGGAAGCCTACCTTGGCGGCCAGGCAGTAGGAGGCGCGGTGGTGGATGTTCTCTTTGGCGCGGCCAATCCCTGCGGCAAGCTGGCGGAGACTTTCCCCCTGCGTTTGGAGGATAACCCTTCTTACCTTAACTTTCCCGGGGATGGAGATACGGTGGAGTACAGGGAAGGGATCTACGTCGGCTACCGCTATTACGACAAAAAGTGCATGAACGTGCGATTCCCCTTTGGCCATGGCTTGAGCTATACGACCTTTGCATACAGCAACCTGAGGTTTGACAAGACCACCTTGAAGGATGGAGAGCCTCTTGCCGTTTCCCTGGATGTGACGAATACCGGGTCCATGGCTGGAAAAGAAGTCGTGCAGTTGTACGTGGCCGGGGCGCATCATGGCATCTCCCGCCCAGAAAAGGAGTTGCGGGAGTTTGCGAAAGTTTCGCTGGCCCCCGGAGAAACGAAAACAGTGACCATGATCATCACTCGCCGGGCTTTTGCCTATTACGAGCCTTCCCTCCCCGGCTGGCATGTGGAACACGGCGCCTACTTCATTAAAATCGGCGCGTCATCCCGGGATATCCGCTTGGAAGGAACCGTCGAAATCACCGGCGCCCCGGCGCTGCGCCGCCGCATCCACCTCAATTCCACACTGGGGGATATCATGGCCTTCCCAGGCGGGCAGGAAATTGTGGAGATGGTCCTGCAAGGCATGCAGATGATTACCCAGGCAGCCGGGGAAGGAAGCCCGATAAGCCGGGAAATGATGGAAGCCATGATACGGGATATGCCGCTTCGGGCCATCCTCTCCTTTTCAGGCGGCAAAATGAGCTTGGGAGCGCTGCTTGATTTGATCAGCAAGCTGAACGGAGATGTGTGATCAGAAAAACAGCCAAATGCAAAAGCTTTCCACTTGAGCAAACGAGGATTTAGTGATTGGCTAGGCTGTACAGTCAAGGTATGTTCTGGATTGCTTCGGTCGCAGGCTCCCTCGCAATGACGCGATAGCCAGGCGTTACGTCATTGCGAGCCGCGCGAAGCAATCCAGAACCTGTGTGTTGCCTTTCTTTGAGTAAACGGTGATTTCGCGTGAGATATGTGTTGGATCAAGCAATAGACCTCCAACTGCGCAAAACCAGCCAACCCAAAGCCCTCCCCTTGAGGGGAAGGCGCCGACGAAGAAGGCAGAAGGAGGTTGGCATTCGCCAAAGCCAAGCCTGGATAATGCCGTCAGATAACCTCCTTCAGTCGCCTGCGGGCGACAGCTCCCTCCAGAGGGAGCCTTTTGGCGGCCCTCCTCTCCGCCCAGTATGATATGTTTACAGCGCTAAATCACTTTACTTGCGGAGAAGTTTTCGATTTATACCTCATCAACAGAGCCATGGCCTTTATGAGGCCATGGCTCTGTTTTCTTATACTGCTCTATATGGAACGACAGTTACGTTTTTTCTTGTATGGCAACCTGCTTAAACTTCATACGCAGGGTAAACCCTTCCCGGCAGGCCACGGCGCAGTGAAGTTCACCTTGCAGCTCCTGAAAGGCCATCAGCCTGATTTCCGCCGCCCAACGGGATCCTGCGGGTTGCAGATCCCCTCTCAGGCTCAGCCCGTCCACTCCGCAGAACATCAGGTCGATCTTTTCTTCCTGCTTCTTCAGGTGCAGGCACAGCATGGCTGATTGCTTCATGGCCCAATCGGTGCGCCATACCTCCAGCCCGTCAAGCCACCAGCCCTGGTAGCCGTTGTTCTCCCCGTAGCGGATCACAAAGTCTTTGTTCAGTTTTCGGCGCGCCTTCAGGAAGTTCCGCTCGTTTTCGGCTTTTGCCTCGCTGTCCCAGCTGCCGTCATACAGGCAACTGGACACGATCTCCTTCAAATCCACGGCCTTCCCTCCCCTGCGCACACCTTATAAACGATACAGCTTGTCTATACAAATTGTATCATTCCGCCGGGAGAGCGTCAACTGTCTTTTCCCTATATATGTACCGTCATTCCCCTTCCATAAACTTGTACTGGGCTTCACACAGCGCCCGGTAATTGCCATCGGGGATGGCCATCAATTCTTCATGGGAACCTGATTCAACGATGTGATGATCCTGCACCACCATGATCACATCCGCCCGGCGGATGGTAGAAAGACGGTGGGCGATAACAAAGCTGGTACGGCCTTTCAAAAGCACCTCTAGCGCCTTCTGTATCAAAAGCTCCGTATGTGTATCGATGGAGGAGGTAGCCTCGTCGAGGATCAGCACCTTTGGGTCATTGAGCAGCGCCCGGGCAAAGGATACAAGTTGCTTCTGGCCCACGGACAGGGAGGAGCCGCGCTCGTTCACCTCGGTGCGATATCCTTTGGGCAAGCTCATGATGAAGTCATGGACGTGTACAGCCTTTGCTGCTTCCATGACCTCTTCTTCGGTGGCATCCAGCCGGCCATAGCGGATATTGTCCAATATGGTACCGCTGAAAATGAAGCTGTCCTGAAGCATGATGGACATCTGTTTGCGCAGGGAATGAAGTTTTACATCCCGCACATCCTGTCCGTCTATCAGAAGCCTGCCTTCTGTCACATCATAAAAACGGCTCACCAGGCTGACTACGGTGCTTTTCCCAGCGCCTGTGGGCCCCACCAGCGCTATGGTCTGGCCGGGCTTTACGGTAAAGGAAACATCCTGCAAAACAGGCGATTGAGGATCGTAGCCGAAGGAAACGTGGTCAAAGGTGATCTCCCCCACGATGGGCCTAAGCTCCGGCAGATCCTCCCGCTTGTCGAACACCTGGGGCTTGGTATCCATGATTTCGAATATCCGCTCTGTGGACGCCATGGCCGCCAACACACTGTTATAGAAGTTGGAAAGGTTATTGATGGGTTCCCAGAACCTGCCTAGGTACCACAAAATGGCCAGCATATCCGCCAGGGTGAGCGCCTCAGCCGAGCCGGTGGCGTTCATCAGAATCAAGCCGACGATATACACGCCCGCAGTACCGAAAGCACTCAAGGTATCGATATAAGGCCAGAACAGGTTGTTGATGCCTACGGCGCGCAGCCAGCTTTTGCGGATATCCTGGTTTGTTTCCTCAAAGATCTCCCTGTTCAGCTGCTCCCTGTCAAAAGACTGGGTGACCCGCATCCCCGCCAAGCTTTCGTGCAGGTAGCCGTTCATTGTGCTTGTCTTAGCCCTGACCACCTGCCATGCCTTGCGCATCCTGGTTTTGAGCGATGTGATGATGAGGATGAGGATGATCAGTGAGCACAGGGCCACAAGGGTCAGCTTCCAGTTGATAAAGAGCATGACAGCAACCAGAAAGACAAGCGTCAGGCAATCCACCAACACGTTTACGATACCGCCGGTAAAAAGATCATTCAGGCTGTTCACGTCGTTGATGACTCGCACCATGATCTTTCCGGCAGAGCGGCTGTCAAAGAACGGAAGAGAAAGGCCCTGGATATGGTCGAACAGATCCTGGCGCAGCGTGGCAATGGCCCGACGGCCCGAGGTATCCATGGTGCGCACCCGCGCTCGCAGGCAAAGGCCGCCTGTGATTACCGCCAGCGCCATCCCGCCAAATACATAAGGCACCGCCCCATAATTCCCCTGCTCCAAGAACCCAATCGCCCGGCTCATGAGGTATGGTCCCAGCAGGGATGCCCCGGAGGCAATGATCATGAGTGTCACGGCAATGACCATTTGTTTCTTGTAAGGTTTTAAATAGGACAAAAGGCGGACGAACTGCTTTTTGTCAAATGGCGCCTCCAGGACCTCGTCATCCAGGTTGCGAAGCCGTGTCATGCGTCCTCACCTGCCTTTGCAGCAGTCACAAAGTCCCGGGTCTGATCCCGGTACATTTGGGCATATAATCCGTCTTTTGCAAGAAGTTCACGATGGGTACCCCGCTCTGCGATGCGGCCCTTGTCCAAAACGATGATCTGATCCGCCCTTCGCACCGAAGAGATGCGGTGGGCGATAATGAAAGTTGTCCGCCCCGCAAGCACCTGGTCCAGAGCCTTTTGGATCTCCGCCTCGGTTTCCATATCCACGGCGGATGTAGCGTCGTCCAGCACCAGGATAGGGGGGTTGTAGAGGATCGCTCTGGCCAATGCCACGCGCTGCTTCTGCCCGCCGGATAGGCCCAGGCCCCGTTCCCCTACCACCGTATCGTAGCCCTGGGGCATTTGGTGGATGAATTCCAACGCCTGGGCAGCCTTTGCCGCGGCCTCCACCTTTTCCATGGAAACATCCGGCCTGCCAAAGCGGATATTGT
>JAEWAH010000139.1 GCA_023391725.1 Bacillota bacterium
GTCATGTACACATCCGCCTGATCGCACAGCGCGCCCAGCGCCCCCATATGGTCGATGTGCATGTGGGAGATGAGCACAAAGGGACGCGGTTCCGTTTCCCCAAAGGCCGCAAGGGGGTTATCCCCAAGGTCCTCCCTGCCATACATGCCGGGAACTCGGGGCAGCCCGCCCGTTTTTAACAGATCGGACACCATCGATTCGGGCCGCGGGTTCACACGGCGGTCCATTTCCATGGAGCCCTCCATGCCAAAATCGAATAGGCACCGGGCGCCTTCCGCCGCGATCTCCACCACCGTTCCGCCGATGGTGCGCAGGCCTTGATAAAACCGGAGCGTGGTCATGTGATCCCCTCCAGACAATAGGATAGCAGAATGCCAAGAACACCAAAAGAGGGCCGAGGCCCTCTCTTGGCTTTTGATTTAAATGGTCAACCGTTACTGCGCCTTGAGGATCTCCGTGATTTTTGCGGCGAGGCCGTTCACAGCGTCTTCCGCAGATTTGCCTTCCAGGATGGCAGCTTCCATTTCGGCGCCGATGAGATTGCGCACTTCCTGAGCGCCGGGGTAGGCGGATTCAAAGTACTGGTCTGCTACCTGAGCATAGGCGGCCTGGGCCACTTCGCTCTTAGCCATATACGCCTGATAGTCCGCGGACTCGAAGGCAGAGGTGCGGATGGGCAGATAGCCCGTGGCGATAGCCCACTGGGTTGTGGATTCGGTGCTGGTGAGGAACTTGATGTATTCCCAGGTGGCCGCCTGCTTCGCCGCATCCTGGCTGAACATGGCCAGGTTGGTGCCGGCCTGGGGTACAGCGCCCTTCACGCCCTTGGGCAGGGGTGCCGCGCCGTATTCAAAACCATTAGGGGTGATGTAGGCAGCGCCCGCGCTGGAACCCACATAAGCAAACACATCGCCGTTGCTGAAGGGGCCGGACAGGTACTTGTCTTCCCCGGCGGTACGGGCATAGCCGATCTTATGCAGATCCAGGAGGTATTTCATAGCGGCGATGCCTTCGGGGCTGGTAAATTTCACTTCGCCGTTCTCAATGAAGGCGCTGCCGTTTTGCATCACATACTGCTGGAACATGGCCACCAGGTCATCATACCCAACGGAGGGCTTGCCGGTAGCGTCAAAGAGCGTCTTGCTGACGGTCAGCAGCTCATCCCAGGTAGTAGGAGGGGTCAGGCCCAGTTCCTGATACTTGGTCTTGTTGTAGAAGAACACCTGGCTGCTCTTGTTGAAGGCGATGGTATAGGTCTTGCCGAACTCGGCGCCTTCCTTGCGGTAGGGCTCCAGGATATCATCGTAGTTGTTAAAATCCTTGGCGATAAGGTCGTCCAGGGGGACCACCACATCCAGGGCGCCGACGATCCAGCTGTTGTACACCTGGGCCATATCCGGCAGCGTCTTGGAAGCCACGGCGCCCATGAGCTTTTTGCTCAGGTCACCGTATGCGCCCTGGTTGACCAAGTTCACGGTGATGCCTTTGCCGTTTTCGGCGTTGAACTTATCGGTGAGGGCTACCAGCGCATCCTGCGTGCCACCGCTCATGGCATGCCAGAATTCAACGGTGACGGGTTCGGCGGCGGCGGTGCTCGCGCAGGCTGCCAGCGGGAGGAGCATGCAGGCCACGAGGGCCGCGGCGATCAAGGACTTGATTTTCATGGTTCATCCTCCATTCTGATGTGTCCCTTGAGTGTTTCCCAGATGTTTCTCCTTTAGGAGTTCTCCGGGATGGGTTTCCCTTGGCTGTATGTTGAACCTTTCCGCCCTAAGGGGCGCAAAGGGAACAACCGTTTATCCCTTGATGCCGCTTTGGGTGACGCCGCTGATCACCTGCCGGTGAAGCGCCAGGTACAAAATGATCATTGGCATCACCAGGATGGAGGAAGCGGCCATCAACAGTTCAAACTTGGTGCCCGCTTCCGTTTGAAAATGAATAAGGCCAATGGACAGCACCCGTTTATCCTCCGAATTGGTGACCATCAGCGGCCACAAGAAGGCGTTCCAGCAGCCGATAGCGTTCAGGATCGCGATGGTGGAGATGGCGTGCCGGTTGTTGGGCACCATCACCTTCCACAGATAGCGCCAGTCGCTGCAGGCATCCACCTTGGCGGCGTAGTACAGGGCGTCGGGCATCTGCATGAAAAACTGCTTGAGCAGGTAAATGTAAAACACATTGGAGATCCACGGCACGATCAGGGCTGTGCGGGTATCGATGAGGTGCAGATTGCTGATGGTGACAAAGTTGGTGATAATGAGCATTTCCCCTGGGATCATCAGCGTAGCCAGCAGCACGGCAAAGATCACATCCCGGCCCCAGAAGCGCAGGCGAGAAAAGCCGAAGGCCGCCAGGATGCTGACAAACAAGGTGAGAGCGGTCGTTACGATGGTCACAAAGACGGTGTTGAGAAAGTATGCGTCAAAAGGGGCCGCCGCAAGGGCACGCAGGTAATTGTCTGGCCGCCAAGTGCCAGGGAGAAGCCGCGGTGGCATCAAAAGCACTTCGGAAGGGTCTTTAAGCGACGTGGAAATCATCCACAAAAAGGGCAGCAGCGTTAAGAGCGCACCCAAGGAAAGGGCGAGGTACATCGCCGTTTTTAAAAGAATCCCTGTGAAACGCCGGCTCATAAAAGCCCTCCTCCCTTAATAATGCACACGCCGCTTGGAGACCCGCAGCTGGATGAGGGTGAACAGCAGGATGATCACAAACAGCACCACCGCCGCCGCGGAGGCCAGACCGAAATTCCAGTTCCCGTAGAACTGCTCATAAATGTAGTAAACCACCGTCATGGCGCTGTTGGCCGGGCCCGCCTTCCCACCGAACAGTGCGTACACCTCGGTGTAGACCTTGAAGGAATTAATCAGTTCCATCACAAAGGCGTAGGCAATGATGGGCGAGAGAAGCGGCACAGTGATACGGCTAAATACACGCCAGCGGCTGGCGGCGTCCACCCGGGCCGCCTGGTAATACTGTACCCCGATATTTTGAAGGCCGGCCAGAAAAATGATGATGTTAAAGGACAGGCTTTTCCAGATGCTGAAGATGATCAGGGTCGCCAGCGCCATTTTCGGCTGGTTCAGCCATTGGATGGGCGGGATGCCAAACAGACTTAAGAAGTAGTTCACCAGGCCGTATTTGCTGTGGAAGATCCAGCTGAAAACAATGCCCACCGCCACCATGGAAGTGACGTAGGGAAGGAAGTAAATCGTCTGGAAAAAGTTCCGGAATTTGATCTTGGAGTTCAAGAGCACCGCAAGTACAAGGGATAGGCCAACCGAAATGGGCACCACGAACAGCACATACAAGAAAGTGTTGCCAAGCGCCTTGTGGAAAACGTCGTCGCGAAGGAGCTTCACGTAATTGCCCAGGCCATAGGCCAGCGCCGTATCGCTGGCAAAATCGTACTTCTCGTAAAAGCTCATCAAAAAAGCGCGCAGCAGCGGATAGATGGTGAACACCGATACGACGATGAGCGCCGGCAGGCAGTACATAAACCCTTTTAAGCTGTTCTTTTTCATACTGCCTTCCTTATAAGCACCCGACAAGCGCTTGGGTCGAATCATCAAAGCGCATGATCTGCCCGGGCTTGATCATAAGGCGCAAAGGTTCCCCAGAGCGGATTTCATGGTCGGAATCGATGAGGGCCTTGACGGTCTGTTTGCCCAGTTCGAAGGTGACAATCAGATCCCGGCCAATCATCTCCACCGTTTTGACGGATACCGTAAAGCCTTCGGGATCCACTAGGAAAGCTTCCGGGCGGATACCAATATGGGAAGGTCCCGGATTCATGCCCTGTGCCATAGCCAGCGCTTTTTCGCCGCAGAGCAGCGTTCCGTCTTTGATCTCCGCCTCCAGTAGGTTGATGGGCGGCGTACCCAGGAACCTGGCGACGAAACGGTTGGCGGGGGCCTTGTACATGCGCTGGGGAACTTCGTACTGCTGGAGCACGCCCTTTTCCATCACAGCGATCTTGTCGGAGATGCTCATGGCCTCTTCCTGATCGTGGGTAACAAAAACAGTAGTAATTTGAACTTCTTTTTGAATACGCCGTATCTCTTCCCGGGTTTCCATGCGCAGCCTGGCGTCCAGGTTGGAAAGCGGCTCATCCAGCAAAAGCAGGCGCGGCTTTTTAGCCAGGGCCCTGGCGATAGCCACCCGCTGCTGCTGGCCCCCGGAGAGTTCCTTAGGCCTGCGCGTGAGAAGCTCGCGGATCTGTACAAGCTCCGCCATTTCTTCTGCCATCAACCGGGCCTTTTGCTTTGGAACCTTCATATTTATGAGCGGGAACATGATATTGTCAAGAGCGGTCATGTGCGGGTACAGGGCATAGTTCTGGAACACCAGCCCGATGCCCCTCTTTTCCGGCGGGATGCGAGTCACATCCTCCCCGCCAAAGAAAATCTTGCCGCCGTCGGGGTCCAATAAGCCCGCCAGCATGAACAGCGTGGTGGATTTGCCGCAGCCGGAGGGGCCCAACAGGCCTACCAGCGCGCCTTCCTCTATATCCAGGGTCAATTGGTCCACTGCCACGACATTTTCAAACCGCTTCGTCAACTTCTCAAGCCTAACTTCCATCCGTTCAACCCCAAATGTCTGCCTTCACGCGGGCGTTTATAAAGCAGGAATAGATACAAAAACAATGATCCGGCAGGTGCGTAATTCTGCCTCTTTTTTATACCATGGGATTGTTTGTCAGTCAAACATTTTATGTAAGATCTGTGTAAGAAAAGGCGTTGGGGCTGCTTTTCCAGAGAAGCGCATGCAAACTCTTTCGGAATTTATACCCATTGATGCTTGGAAATTCATGATTTTCTTGTATACTACTTTTGAAAAAGCAGAAAAGAGGGGCCGCCTTGATCCAATTGCTAACGGTTGAAAAAAAACTCAATCCGGGCAGCAGCAAAACGTCGCTCGTATTTTTCTTTAAGGTACCCCAAAGGGTCAGACAGCTCACCGCGCATATGACGTACAATCCCGTATCCTTAGGGGACAGGGCGCAATCCCAGATATTGATCCAGGCGGCCATGCGGGCCTATACGCCGTGGGAGCCCCTGGAAGACTGGGAAAAACATATGCCCCTTTCCAACCTGATCACCCTGTCTTTGGATGACCCTTCGGGCTTTCGGGGCAACGCCCACCGCAAGGAAGGCGATCAAACTCACACCCTCTCGAGCGCGCAGGCGTCGCTGGGGTTCCTGCCCGGGCCCATCGTGCCTGGCACATGGCGCGCCACGGTGCACATCCACGCTCTGGTCACAGAGGAGTGCAGCTTTAAGCTCCAAATCACGGGGGTGGAAGAATGAACTGGCGAGCAGTGGAATTGCATACCCATACAAGTCATTCCGACGGCAAAATGACGGTGGAGGAATTGCTTCAAAAGGCCAAGGAGAATCACCTTGCCATAATTGCCTTGACGGATCACAACACGAACTCGGGCCTGTTAGAGGCCGGGAGCAGGGTGATCCCCGGCATCGAGTGGACCACCTACTATGGGCATATGACGGTGTTGGGGGCCTCCCGCTACGTGGACTGGCGGGACATGGACCCCAGGAACCTGGATGAAAAATTGTGGGAGATTCGGCGCCTGGGCGGGCTTTTCTGCGTGGCTCACCCTTTCCGCATGGGCAGCCCCGTTTGCACGGGATGCCATTTTGAATGCCAGATCAAGGATGCCGGCCTCATCAACTTATGGGAAGCCTGGTCTGGTGAGAACGCAGCCTTCAAGCCCGATAATGCCCAAAGCCTTCGCACATGGACAAGGAAACTGGATGGAGGCGCCAGGACAGCGGCGGTATATGGCCGCGACTGGCACGCCCCGGAGGCCGGTGGTCCCGTGGCCGTTACCTATATCGGCGTGGACGGAGAATTGACTGTTCCAAAGGCGCTTGACAGCCTGCGCCATGGCCGCACCGCCGTTACCATGGGGCCTGCGCCGGTGCTGACGGTAAAAAAAGCGGGGCGCTGCTATCATCCAGGGGATGAGGTTAGCGTTGGCCCGGCGGTTGTCCAATTGCGGATGATGCTGGAGGATCGCCGGGAGATCTGGCAGGACTACGATCTTTCCATTCAGCAGATCCGCCTTCTGGGGCCCGGCGGACGCCTGTTGGCCCAGGAGCCTTATCAACCCGAGGGGAACAGCTTCCTCCTGTATCTGGAAAACGGATACCTGCGGGCGGAGGTATGGGGCGAAATGCAGGATAAGGCCTGCCTGCTGGCCTTCACCAGCGCCGTGTTCTTCCGGCATGCTACCATGATCACAGCCCACGCCGGGGCGGAGGATACGCAGCCCAATTCCATCACCTCCATCCGCCAGGCGATTGAGACCGGATGCGAGGCGATGGAGGTGGACGTGCGCTGCCATCAGGAAACGCTGGTTCTCTCCCATAACCCTGTGGCCGATAATCAAAAAGATGTGGTTACACTAGAACAATGCTTTTCCATGCTGGCCGCGGTCACCAAGATGCGGATCAATTGCGATATGAAGGAAACGGGCCTCGTAAAGGCCGTGGTGGAGTTGGCCCGCAAATGGGGCCTGGCAAGCCGCCTGATCTTTACCGGCAGTTTGGACGAGAAGGACATGCGGGCTTTTCCCGAACGGCCAGAGGCCTTCTGGAACATCGCCATCCAGCGGGAACCGGCGCCCTTTGTATCCGCCCGCAAATTAAGCTGCGAGTATGTAAACCTGGACAAGTGCCATGTAACGGACGAGCTGCTTATAGCGGCCCGGGAGAATGGCATGAAGGTATCCGCCTGGACGGCGGATGACGAGGAAGAGATCAAGGCTCTCTTGCGCATGGGAGTGCATAACATCACCACCAACTATCCCATCCTGGCCATGGCCCTCCGGGAGGCGATGGAGCGGGAGCAGAACGAATAGCCATGACAATTGGTTATTTCCCCGGCATGATCACCTGACGGAATAAAAGTAAATTCAATCAGGGCGGAGGTTTGCCCCCCTCCGTCGTCTTCTCATTTGGATTGTATAGCCGTGATACACTGTTCCGCTGCTTGCGGGGGACAAGCCCCCCGCCGCAAGCTTACGCAGCTTCTCGCCCCGTCATTGCGAGCCGCGCGAAGCAATCCATATTTCCAATCCATTCTTGCCCTTCCCGTGGGTATTTTGCGGGAGGGCTTTTTCTTTTCATTTATTTCTCATCATGTTGTGGTAGGATATATAGAAGCAATGGAAAAACAATGGAAGGAAAATCACCATGCGTGTTTTGATTGTGGAGGATGATGAGGCGCTGCGCCAGATCATCCTCAAGCGGCTCAAGGCGGAAGGGTATGCCGCCGACGAGTGCGCAAGCGGAACAGATGGGCTGTACTATGCCCAAAATACAGAGTATGATGGCATCCTATTGGACGTGATGCTGCCCGGAATGAGCGGGCTGGAGGTTTTGAAGAGCCTGCGCAAGAAGGGCTGCACTGCGGGCATTTTGCTTTTGACTGCACGTGACAGCATCGAGGACCGGGTGATCGGCCTGGATCTGGGGGCCGATGATTATTTGGTGAAGCCCTTCGCATTTGACGAATTGCTGGCGCGGCTCCGCGCCCTTTTGCGGCGCCACTCCGAAGGCCGCTCCCCGCTTTTGCGCCTGGCGGATCTCACCATGGATACCAGCACCCATACAGTCCTCCGGGGAGACCGGGAGATTCTGCTTACCTCCAAGGAATACGCCATGCTGGAATTTTTTTTGCGAAACACGGGAAGCGTGCTGACCCGCACGCAGATCATCGATCATGTGTGGAACTACGACTGCGATTTTGAATCCAACCTGGTGGATGTGTATATCAGGTATCTGCGCAACAAAATCGATAAGGATGAGTCCGTAAAGCTTTTGCATACGGTGCGGGGTTTTGGATATGTGCTGAAGGTCGGTGAAGAGATTTGACAAGGCGATGGCCTATCAGATACAAAATGACGCTCTGGTATGGGCTTTTGACCCTTGTGCTACTTGCCGCATTCCTTCCGCTGCTTTACCTGACAACGCGCGGCGTCCTTTATAAAAACGAGGAAGAGTACTTGCGCCAGTCCCTATCGCAGTTGACCGCCCAGGTAGAGGAGAGGAACGGGCACCTGATCTTTGAAAACGAAGTTCCCCTGCCACCGGAGATCAGTTTTATGATCCTTGCGGACGACAAAACACCGCTGGCCTCCGCGGGGGATATTTCCGTATTTGATCAATTTCCCTTTCAAGCGGACGCCCTTAGGGTACGCAAATGGAACGCCTGCAATTGGATGACGCTGGATGAGGTAGTTCAAAAGGCAAGCCTGCCCCCGATCAATCTTCGGTTGGCCAGTCCGCTTTCGGATGTGGATAAGGTGCTGAGCACCGTAAAATGGATCGGCATCATAGGTGTTCCGCTCTTTTTGCTGACAGCCATCCTGGGGGGGCTCTTTATTGCGCAGCGGTCCATACAGCCCCTGCAGCAGGTGATCAAAAGCGCGAAGGTCATCTCTCGAGGCGATTTGTCCGAGCGGATCAAGAGCGTGGGCAGCCGGGATGAAATAGGCGACCTGATCAAAACCATGAACGAGATGATCGAAAGCCTTCAAATTTCTTTTGCTAGGGAGAAACAATTTACATCCGACGCCTCCCATGAACTGCGCACCCCGGTGGCCATCATCATGGCCTATTCGGAGTCTCTTCTTTCGGAAGGCAGCCTTGCGGAGGAGGATCGCAAATCAGTGGAGACCATCCTGCTGGAGAGCCAAAGGATCCGGCATATCATTTCCCAGCTTTTGACCTTGACCCGTGGAAATGAGGGGAGGTATCCCCTGCACCTGGAAGCGCTGGACGCGCAGGAACTAATAAAAGGTGTTGCCGCCCAGCTGGCGGACAGCCTGGAAGAAAGAAACATCCAGCTTCAATGGGACGTAGACCCGGGAACGATGATCTATGGTGACCAGAGCCTGATGACCCAGCTGATGCTGAATCTTTTGGAAAACGCCATCAAATACGGAAAGGCCCAGGGCCATGTCCATATCACCATAAACACGCAGGGAGAGCAGTTCAAGATTATTGTGAAGGACGATGGCATCGGCATCCCCAGCGAAAATCTCCCCTATATTTTCGAACGGTTCTACCGCGTGGATACGTCCCGGGACCGGACAGGCACGGGCCTTGGCCTATCCATTGTAAAATGGATCGTTCAGGCACATCACGGCACAGTGGAGGTCCTAAGCGAGCCGGGCAAGGGAACTGTATTCACACTCTTGTTCCCCAGGCCTGCACAAAAGTTTTTTATGTAAAATGAATGCTTTTCATCTGCTTCTCATCTTTTCGTGGTATGATGGAGTTATGGTGGACAACCATCCTAGTGAATGAAAAGAGGAGCAGGTGAATGAGGCAGCCTTCCCAGATGGATAATCCTCAGAGACAGCTTAAGAGCAGCCCAGGCTGGCAGACATATGAAGCGCCGCAAGTTTATGGCCGCACCCGCCGGGAACAGCCCAGAAAGAGGCGGCGGTCGCTGGGCGCCATACTTCTTTTGGATACGGTGGTCATGTTCCTTTGCCTTGGGCTTTTATGTGCTTATATGTTCCTGATCCCGCGTCCCCTTCAGGCGGAAGGAGGCACGGATAAGATAAGGTCTGCACAGCAGAACCCGGCCGTGGAATCGCCCCCGCCTGAGGCCTCGTCCGATATAGGGATCACACAGCCCGGGCTCGTTCCTCAGATAACGG
>JAEWAH010000057.1 GCA_023391725.1 Bacillota bacterium
CTTTTTTTCAGGCGCCAAAATGCCCGGGGGCAGCGCCTCCTCACGTATGCTCTGCACCCGCTCCCACACCGCGGGGAAGACCAGGCCCATCAAGAGCGTCAGGCACAGAAATATAAGGATGGCGATCCGCCGTCCCACACAACTTCCCCCCCTGTGGATGACAATCCTGACAATAACCTATGCCGGGTCTTTTCAAAAAAGATTCCGTTTGCCAAATCAAGCGGAATTTCCTATAATAAAATAGCGAGCATAAGAACACATCAAATTGGAGGCAGGCCGAAATGGACTATCGGCAGTTCTACGCGCAGTGGCGGCGCGATTTTGCACAGGATGCATCTTTGGTGGCGGAGCTTGACGGCATCGCCGCAGACGAGAAAGAGATAGAAGACCGATTTTTCAAGGACCTTTCTTTTGGCACGGCCGGAATGCGCGGCGTGCTGGGGGCGGGGCGCAACAGGATGAACGTGTACAATGTGCGCAGGGCCACAAGAGGGCTTGCCAGGTATCTTTTGAAGGATCCAAAAAACGCTGCCCGGGGGGTGGCCATCGCTTACGACAGCCGGCGCATGAGCCCCGAGTTTGCCCGTGATACGGCGCTGGTTTTGTGTGCAAGCGGCGTGCCTGCGTTCCTGTTTGACGCGCTGCGTCCTGTGCCCATCCTGTCCTTTGCGGTGCGGCATTTGAACTGCGCGGCGGGGGTAGCCATCACCGCCAGCCACAACCCGCCCCAGTATAACGGCTACAAGGTCTATGGCGACGATGGGGCTCAGTTGGGGCCGGAAGCCGCTCAGGAAGTTACTGATCTGATCGAAAAAACTGCCTATTCAGACGCGTTGCCCATGAACGAGCAAGAGGCGCTCAAGAAGGGGCTTTTGCACGTTATCGGCGACCGGGAGGTAGATGACGAGTACATCCGCCGGGTGCGCACACTGTGTGTGCAGCCTGAACTTCTTAATCTGGAGGGCCCGGCCCTGTCTATCGTGTACACGCCTTTGCACGGCTCGGGAAACGTGCCGGTGCGCCGTATACTTACGGAAGTGGGCATCACCAACGTGGCGGTGGTGAAGGAGCAGGAAAAGCCCGACCCCAACTTTTCCACCATATCTGTGCCCAACCCGGAGGACCCGGCCGCCTTCAAGCTTGCCATGAAACTGGCCAACGAGGTGGGCGCGGACGTGATCTTTGGCACCGATCCGGACTGTGACCGGCTGGGCGTGGGGGTGCGGGACGACAAGGGGCAGTTCCAGCTGCTCACCGGCAACCAGATCGGGTGCGTGCTTTTGCACTACATCCTTTCTACCAAGAAAAAGCAAGGCACGCTCCCCCAAAATGGGGCGGCGGTAAAATCCATTGTCTCAACAGAGCTGGCCCGGGCCATCTGCCAGGATTTTGGCGTAGCGCTTTTTGATACGCTTACGGGCTTTAAGTTCATCGGGGAAATGATCCAGCAGTTTGAGGATACGGGCAGCCATACCTTCCTGTTCGGGTTTGAAGAAAGCTATGGGTATCTGTCCAGTACCTTTGTTAGGGACAAAGACGGGGTGAACGCCTCTTTGCTCATCGCGGAAGTTGCTGCAGCCTGCAAGGCGGAGGGTGTAACTCTGCATCAAAGGGTGCAAGAGATCTTCCAAAAATACGGGTACTATGTGGAAAAAGTGGTCTCCAAAACGCTGCCGGGCAAGGACGGCATTGCGAAGATGCAGAAGATTATGGCATCGCTGCGTCTAAACCCGCCCCGAGAACTTGGCGGGATGAAGATTATCGCCTGGCGGGACTATCTATCCGGCCAGCGCACGGACGATACCGGAAAAAAAGCGGCCATGGGCCTGCCCGAATCGGACGTGCTGTATTACGAGCTGGAAGGCGGCCACTGGGTGTGCATCCGCCCCAGCGGCACGGAACCCAAGATCAAGCTGTATGTGAATACCTGCGCCCGGGACGAAAAAGCTTCCCAGGCGATGAACGACGCCTTAATCGAAGCTTCCCAGGCGCTGCTTTCCTGATGCGACGCAAGAAAACTCGCCGCCCCGCCTGAAGAGGGCGGGGTGTATATTTGCGTGAACCTTTCGCAGCAGGATAAATGTTCCATCATTCAAGTAATCTGCTTGTTGTTTTGAATCGTTTCACGTGCAATGGATAAGGGAGGGATTGGTATGAAAAAAGCAATAGCGCTGCTGCTGGTGCTGCTTGTGGGCGGTACCGTTGCCGTAAGCGCCGCCCTCTGGACAAAGATGGACAAAATGAGCTTCCGCACCGATATCGTCAAATATTCCGGGGAGGCGCAGCGGAGTGGGGACGGCATCCTGGCGACCTACCGCGGGCAGACGACCAGGATCCTTAACAGCAATGTAGATCGGCTGATATGGGCCTTGTCCATCGGGGAAGGCAAGCGACGCTTGCAGCTGACCGACAAGAAATCGGTGGGCGACGCTGTAACGGTTCAATTTAGTGATAAGCTTAAGATCACCGTCTTTCCCATTGACGAAAACAGCGACCAAGTCTTCATCCTTTATGAAGCCCCGGGAAAAACGCGGCGCTATACCCTGGAAGGGTACAAGTCCATGGAATGGTTAGAGAAGATTGTGTCTCCTGAAGGATATTGGGAACCCAATGAGATCGTGGAGACAAAAAGCTAAGCATACAGAAAAAAGCGCCCTGCCGAGGGCGCTTTTGTTTTCTCCAAATGAAGATTCCAAATACCTTTACTGCGCCGTGGCGCCCTGGGACTTGGCCATGGGGAGAAGGCCATCACTCATGTGGATCGTGCCATCCGGAAGCACCCACAGCGCTTCCACACCTGGGATGGAATCAACCAAGGTCCGGCCTTCCTCATAAGGCGTCAGAAACAGGACGGTGGTGAGGAAGTCCGCCAGGAAGGAACTCTGCGTGACGATGGTGACGGAGGCCATATATTTGCCAGGATACAGTGTCTTCGGGTCGATGATGTGGTGGTAGCGTACGCCGTCCACCTTGAAGTACCGCTCATTGATGCCGCTGGTGACAACGCTCATATTGCTCAAAAACAGCGTCTCCACCGTCGGCGCGTCGGAATAAGAGGGGGCAAAGGGGTCCTGGATGCCCACACCCCAGGCGCTGCGCCCATCCTGTGGCGGCTGGCCCGCCCGCACGTTGCCACCGGCATTGAGGATGAAGGAAGGCATGGGCGATTTTAAAAGAAGCTGGGCCGCCGATTCTGCGGTGTAGCCCTTGGCGATGGCGCCCAGGTCCAGGGACAACTCAGGATCGGCAAAATATACGGTGCTGTTTTCTTTGTCCAGGATCACATCGTCCATGTTTGTGTGGGCGGCAGCTGCTTGCAGTTCCTCAAGGGTTGGAACGGTGGCGTTTTCCGGGTCGGCCTCGGCCGCCTCCCGGTGATCATGCCAAATATCCAGGACGCTTCCCATGGCAACGTTTTTGCGGCCGGGGTACTTCTTTTGCATGTCCTGGCAATAAGACAGCACTTCCATCATTTCCGGGGCCACCTTTACGGGGCCTTTGGCTGCCTCGAGGTTCACGGTATACAGGTTTGTGACACCTTCATAGGCATTATACTTATCAAACAAGCGGTGCAGGTAGATGAAGCGGTCCTGCACCATCGTAAACGCATTGTCGAAAGTTTGCTGGTCCGGGGCATAACCGATCAAAGTAACCACGGTATCGAAGGTATCAAAAAAATGGCCGGTGAAGCGCTGGGCCTGAGGGGCCTGGGTCGCCTGCGCAGCCGGTAATAAAACGAACATGGGAAGGAGCGCCGCGCAAAGAAGGGAGCGAAGGAGTTTTTTCATGCCGCCTCCGTAATACGAATGAAAAATCTTAATGCATCCAAAGCAAGAGGGATTTTTGTGTGGGACAAGGAATCGGAGCTACACAACGTCGGCGACCTACGTGGAGCGGAGAATGACCGTGAGGGAGAGCCGAAGACCCGACTAGGCCCGGTAAGCGCAGTGAGCAGGACCGTGCCCAGCGCCACGTAGGGGTGATGCCGAAACGCGAGAAGACCCGCTGCTTCGAATTAGTTTAAAGGAAAGATTGGAAATTGATCCGCAAAACCCGGCTGCCCACGGCAAAGCCGTGGGCAGCATGTATGGGTTTTTCAATCACAATTAGCTTGTCTTACTTGGCGGGATAAGCCTGAGCATAGGCCTTCTCCAGCGCGCCGATCAGATCACCCAGGCTCATGGTGGCGCCGGCTTTCAGGTCTTCGGCAACGGCGGTGTCTTTGTCTTCGCTTACGCCAGCCAGCACCTGCTCCAGGGTCTTGCCAACGCAGAAGGTCTCAAGAGCCGCAGCCTGCTCAAACCATTCCTTGCCGATAGCGGAAGCTTTCTTCATGCCATAGGCATCCTGCTTCTCCAGCTTGGAGGGGTTCGCAGCAGCAACGTCCATGGTGAGTTCGCCCTTGGCGTTGAAGGTAACTTTGGTCTGGGCAACGTCGAAGTAAACGGCGGTGATGACGCCATTGGCATCGACCGTCACAGTGCAGATAGAGGAATCAACTTCGCCAACGCCATCCGCATCCGCCGCCGCGTTCTTGTTGTGGGAACCAAAGTTGGTCACGATGCCCAGGCCGAGGGTGTCGGCCAGAGCGCCAGCCAGAACAGTCAAAGACAACGCAAGGACAAGCATAAGGGCAAGAAGCTTCTTCATGAGATTACCCCTTTCTAAATAGGAGCTTTATGCTCCTGTACGTATCTACATCATACGCTTGTGTTAAGAAAATATCAAGGGGCTTGATAAATTTTATTCAATATCAAAGGTCCCTTTCCAGCTCCGCATCCAGGATCTCCTGCAGTTTGACAGGGTTGGCTTTCCCACCGGTCAACGCCATGGCCTGGCCCATCAGCGCCTTGGCCATGGTTGTTTTGCCTTTTTTATAGCCTTCCACCAGCACAGGATTTTGATGAAGCACCTCCCGAACGGCTTGTAGAAGCGCCTCGGGATCGCTCAATTGGTACAGCCCCTGGGCACGTACGATATTCTCCGGGTCCTGGTCCTGTTCCCAGAGGATGGCCAAGACCTTCTTCCCGGAGGAGGAGTTGATTTGCCCCTGATCCAGGAGGTCCGAAAGCTTTGCCAGGTGTGCGGGGGCAATAGGAATCGTCGCGCTTTCCGGGGGCAGCAAGCGGAAGATCTCGGTGATGAGCAGATTGCACAGCGTTTTGGCGGCGGAAGTCTGTTTTGCTGCGGCCTCAAAATAATCGGCGATCTCCTTCTGGCCGATGACTTGTTCCGCGGCATAGGAACTCAGGCCGTACTCCCGGATGTAGACCGCCTTGCGCGCATCCGGCAAGGGAGGTATTTCCTTTAGCAGCGCCTCGATCTCACTTTGCGGCGTTTCGATGGGCATCAGGTCCGGGTCGGGGAAGTAGCGGTAGTCGTTGGCGTCTTCCTTGCGGCGCATGGAGTATGTTTTGCCGGTGGCCTGGTCAAAGCGCCGCGTCTCCTGTACGATCTTCTCGCCTTTTTCAGTTGCCTCCACCTGGCGCTGGAACTCCTGCTCGATGGCCTTTAAAACCGACTGGAAGGAGTTGAGGTTCTTCATTTCCGTACGGGTGTTGAGCACCGTCTCGCCTTTGCGGCGTACGGAAAGGTTCACGTCGCACCGAAGGGAACCTTCGTTCATCTTGCAATCGGAGATCCCTGTATAGGAGATCACCGCCTTTAGCTTTTGCAGGTAAGCCCCGGCCTCTTGGGCAGAGCGGATATCTGGCTCGGAGACGATTTCGATGAGCGGCACGCCGCAGCGGTTGCAATCCACCAGGGTGCCCAGTTTGGGGTCGTGGATGAGCTTGCCCGCGTCTTCCTCAATGTGGATGCGGGTAATACCGATGCACTTTTCCCCCTCCGGCGTCTCGATGGTGAGGTGGCCATGGTGGCAAAGAGGCAGGTCGTATTGGGAGATTTGGTAGGCCTTGGGCAGGTCGGGATAGAAATAGTTTTTCCTGTCCTGCTTTGAATACGTCTCTATTTGGCAGTTGGTGGCCAGACCCGCCTTGATGGCGTAGCGCACCACTTCCCTGTTCAGAACCGGGAGCGTACCGGGCATGCCCATGCACACCGGGCAGCATTGGGTATTGGGCGCCGCGCCGAAAGTGGTTGGGCAGGAGCAGAAGATCTTCGTTTTCGTCTTCAGCTCCACGTGCACTTCCAGGCCGATGACCATTTCATAATCCTTGACCATATCACTCCACCTCCCCGGCAATCATAGGATTTGCCTGTTCAAAGGCGTGGGCGATGCGGTACAATAGCGGCTCTGTAAAGGGCTTGCCCATCAATTGAAGCCCTACCGGAAGCCCCTTTTCATCGACCCCGCAAGGGAGCGACAGCGCGGGGATCCCGGCGATATTTACCGGCACGGTATAGATATCGCCCAAATACATCTCCAAAGGATTCTCCGTCTTTTCCCCAAAGCGGTAGGCGGTGGTGGGCGCCACGGGGGACAAAACCGCCTGGCAGGAGGCAAAAATCTGCGAAAACTCCTGCATGATCCTGGTGCGCACCTGCAGCGCCTTTTTGTAGTAGGCGTCAAAATAACCTGCGCTCAAAGCGAAGGTGCCCAGCATGATCCGCCGCTTCACCTCCGGGCCAAATCCCTTGCTGCGGGTATTGGCATAGAGGCTTTCCATGTCCTCATATTCTTCCGCCCTAAGGCCGTAGCGCACCCCGTCGAATCTGGCCAGGTTGGAGGAGGCCTCGGCGGAAGAGATGACGTAGTAGGCAGGCAGCGCGTATTTGAGTGTGGGCAGGGAGACCTCCACCACATCCGCGCCTAAAGATTGGAGGCTGGCTGCCGCTTTCGTCACCGCGTCACGCACGCCCTTTTGCAATCCCTCCCCGAAAAATTCCCGGGGAATGGCAATGCGCAGGCCTTTCACGCCGCTTTTCAGCTCCGCCAGGCAGTCCGGGTACTCCCTCTTGACGGAAGTGGAATCCTTGGGGTCATGGCCCCACAAGGCGTTCAATACCAGCGCGGAATCCTCCACAGACCTTGTCATAGGCCCGATCTGGTCAAGGGAGGAGGCAAAAGCCACCAGCCCGTACCGGGACACGGCGCCGTAGGTGGGCCTCATGCCCACCACCCCGCAGAAGGAGGCCGGCTGGCGGATGGACCCACCGGTGTCCGAACCCAGGGAAAACGCCGCCTCCCGGGCCGCGACACCCGCCGCCGGGCCGCCGGAGGAACCACCGGGCACGCGGCTTAAGTCCCTGGGGTTGCGGGTGGGCTTGACGCTGGAATTTTCGGTGCTGGACCCCATGGCAAACTCGTCCATATTCATTTTGCCAAGCAATACGCATCCCGCATCCTGCAGCTTTTCATAGGCGGTGGCGCTGTAAGGTGGCACGAAATTGGAAAGGATGCGGCTGGCGCAGGTTGTCTTAATGCCTTGGGTGCAAATGTTGTCCTTAAGCCCCATGGGCACGCCGGCAAGGGGCGGAAGCTCTTCCCCGGCAGCCCTGCGGCGATCAATATCATCCGCCTGCGAAAGCGCCTGCTCCTGGGTCAACGTAAGATACGCCCCAATTTGAGGTTCAACCGTTTCGATCCTTTTCAAATACGCCTGGGCGGCCTCCCTGGCGGAAAGCTCTTTTTTTTGCAGCTTGCCCGTAAGCTCTGTAACGGTCAGGCGAGTGATATCTTGCACCTTTTCTTCCTCCTTAGATCCCATCATCCAGGAACGGTGACGAAGCTTCCTCCTCACTCCACCGTCCGGGGAACGGTGATGAAGCCCTCTTCCCGCGTAGGGGCGCTTTGCAGCAGCGCATCCCGGTCAAAAGCCATAAAGGGCATATCCTCCCTGAACACGTTGCTCACCGGCACCACATGGGCGGTGATGGGCACATTCTCCGTGTCCACTTCCGACAGCTGATCCGCAAAGGCGATGATGGCTTGCAGTTCCCCACCCATCTTCGCCTGCTCTTCCGGAGAAAGGCGCAGCTTGGCCAGCGCGGCCACCTGTTCCACCTGTATTTGGGGCACTGCGGCCTTTTTCCGGGATTCGGCAGCTTCCGCTCCGGCAACGCCCAGCTTCAGCACATCCAGCTGCTTTTGATCCACTACGTCCGGCGCCTGGGTCATCAGGCACGAGGCGTCCTTGGTCTTGGGGAAGGCGATCACTTCCCGCAGGGATTCCGCGCCGATAAACAGCATCACCAGCCGGTCCAGCCCAAAGGCGAACCCTCCATGGGGTGGCGTGCCGTACTGGAAAGCCTTCAATAAAAATCCAAAGCGTCGTTCCGTTTCTTCCGGGGTAAAGCCCAGGGCCTGGAACATTTTCTCCTGTACGTCCCTTTGATGGATGCGGATGGAGCCGCTGCCCAGCTCGACGCCGTTTAAGACCACGTCGTAGGCTTGGGCCCGCACCCGGGCAGGATCGGATACAAGGTAGGGCAGATCTTCCAGATGGGGCATGGTGAAGGGATGATGGGCGGCTACGAACCTTTTATCTTCTTCCGAATATTCGAATTCCGGAAAGTCCGTCACCAGCAGGAATTGATAATCATCCTTACGCCTAAGCCCCAGATAATCCCCCACCCAAAGCCGCAGCGCGCAAAGCGTGCGGCATACCACTTCGAACTTATCCGCGCAGAACAGGATGAAATCCCCAGGTTTAGCGTCCATGCGCGAAAGTATCTCGGAAAACTCCGCCGGGGTAACGTATTTTTGCAGGATGGAGTTGATCTCCCCGTTTTCGTGGATCAATATCCAGGCCATGCCCTGAGCGCCCATAGAAACGGCCATATCGGTCATGGATTCAATATCGCTGCGGGTGAACTTTTCACCGCATCCCTTGCAGTTGATGGCCCTAATGAGATTCCCCTGCTCCGCCACCTTGCGGAACACAGAAAAGGAACATGTTCTAGCAAGGTCCGTAAGGTCTATGATGGGCATCTCAAAGCGCAGGTCCGGCTTATCTGAGCCGTAGCGATCCATAGCCTCCTGCCAGGTCATGCGCAGGAAGGGCCGGATCATGTCGTACCCCAACACCGATTTAAAAATATGAGCAAAGAGCTTTTTCAGGTGGGTCAAAACGTCCTCCTGCTCCACAAAGGACATCTCCATATCCACCTGGGTGAACTCCGGCTGCCGGTCCGCCCGCAAGTCTTCATCGCGGAAGCACCGGGCCACCTGATAGTATTTGTCGATGCCGCCCACCATGAGCAGCTGCTTGAAAATTTGAGGGCTTTGGGGCAGCGCGTAAAACGTGCCAGGATGCACCCGGCTGGGCACCAGGTAGTCCCGCGCGCCCTCTGGGGTGGACTTGGTGAGGATGGGCGTTTCCACCTGCAAAAATCCGTCGCTATTGAGGTATTCTTCCGCCGCCTGCTGCACCCGGTGGCGGAATTTCAAGGCGTTCAGCATGGCCGGGCGGCGGATATCCAAAAAGCGATACTGCATCCGAAGGTCTTCCCGCACCTTGGCGTCCTCCTCCAGGGAAAACGGCAAAGCCTTGGCCACGGACAGCACTTCCAGCGATTCCGCCTTCAGTTCCACCGTGCCGGTGGGGATCTTGGGGTTCACCGTTTCCGGGTCACGAAGCCGGATGGGCCCTGTGATCATCACCACTGACTGGCTGCGTAAGGCCTCCGCCGCGGCAAAATGATCCGGCGGCACGTTGCGAGCGTCAAACACCACCTGCAATACACCTTCCCGGTCTCTAACGTCGATAAAGAGCACGCCGCCCATGTCCCGCTTGTTCAGCACCCAACCCGCGGCGGTCACTGTCTGCCCGATATGCTCTTCCCTTAGCTGGCCGCAATAATGCGTTCGCTTCATAGAAAATGCCTCCTTGATGGTTCCAGGCCGGGGATTTTGGGTATAAAAAAACGCCTTCCGATCCCTATTCGGGACGAAAGACGATTGTCTTGCGCGGTGCCACCCCACTGGGCCAAAAAGGCCCTCTTTGCAGCAACAGGCCAAAATAATTGGCGGATTGCCCCCGGCGAAAACGGGCCGGTCCCGTCCAAGTCTACTAAGGCTTTGCCTTTTCGGTTGGCGGCTCAAGGCTGTTCTTCCCCGAAAGTTCCGCGCCACCCTTTCACCTTGCGGCGGCTCTCTGAAGCGGAAAAATTCCGGCTACTCTTCCTCTCATCGCCCGGGGCGAAAAATCACCCCTATGAGATTTGAAGGTATTATACCCGCAAAAAAGTGCTTTGTCAACGGAAAGTGTTTGCAAAAACAGCGAGAAAACTATAAAGGCAGTTCGTCAAAAACCGCCTCCAAAGCTGCCAAAAACGTCTCGTCCTGGGTCTTATCCCGTTTCTTGGGCCCATGCACCCTTCCCCCGGCCCGCAACCGCTTTTTTACCTCATGCCGCTGATTGAGTAGCGGCAGTATGTTTTCATCCGTAAAGCGCAGCCCATCCTGGCGCAGGACGATGGCGCCCTTTGCCAGGCACATGGCGGCCAGGCCATAATCCTGGGTGACCACCACATCCCCGGACCTTACCCTGTTGGTAAGCTTAAAATCCGCGCTGTCCGCCCCACGCATCACCGTGACCACTTCTGCGTCCGCTCCCAAAAATTCATGGGCGCTGTCGCAAAAAAGCACCGCCGGGATCTTCCTTTCCCTAGCGGCCTTTACGGCTATTCTGGTCACGGGGCAAGCGTCGGCGTCAATTAGCAGGTTCATGCTTTTCTTCCCTCCCGCATAGAATGCCCCATCACGGAAAGGAGCATTTTGCATGGACAGCGCGCAACGTTTCTTCCCCGGCGGGAATACCAGCCAGGGGTTCTTCGGCAGGTTCCATTATATCCTTCCCAAGGAGGATGTCAGACGCAAGATCATTTTGAAGGGCGGCCCCGGCGTGGGAAAGAGCACCCTGATGAAGCGCATCGCGGAGAAATTGAGTGGAAATGGCCATGAAATAGAGTATTTTCATTGCTCCAGCGACCCGGACAGCTTCGATGGCATTTCTGCCCCGGAGCTGGGCTTCGCCCTCATCGACGGCACTGCGCCCCACATAGTGGACCCCGTGCTGCCTGGCGCGGCGGACGGCATCCTGAACCTGGGGGAATGCCTGAATGAGGAACAGCTGAGCAAGAGCCGCCTCCCCATCCGGGAAGCTATGGAAGAGATCTCCCGATGCTTTTTGCGGGCGTATGATTATCTGGGCGCCGCCGCTCCCCTTCTGTGCGGCAGCACCCGGGAATGGCGGGAAAAGACGCCTCCCGGCGCTGTTTTAAGCCTCTCCCGGACACTCGCGGAAAAGTGGCTTCCGCAAGGCGAAGGACAGGCCCGGGAGCGGGAATTGTTCGCCGAGGCCTTTACACCCCAGGGGTTCATGTCGTTGCTGCCCTCATTGCTGCTTGAACGGGTCGCCTGCATCGCAGCCCCTTGGGGGCTTTCCGCGCACCCCGTTTTATCTCTTTTGCGGGATGCGGCGCTGGGCCGGGGCATCCCCGTCCTTTCGCTGTACAATCCCCTGCTTCCCCAGGAACTAAGCCATTTGAACCTGCCCACCTTGAACCTGAGCATCGTCACAGGTCCCGTGGAGCGTCCCTGGGAGACGGTGAATCTCCAGGAAGCGCTGTCACTGCCCCAGGGCTTGAGCAGGGAGCAGACCTTCGATAAAAACGCCCACGAGCTCCTGCTCCAGCGCGCCGTGGAAAGCCTGAAGGAAGCCAAGGCCCGCCATGATGACCTGGAAAAATACTATACCGCTGCCATGGACTACGATCGCTGGGAAAAGTACTACGAAAAGGTGGCAGGGGCTCTGCCCCTGCACCC
>JAEWAH010000060.1 GCA_023391725.1 Bacillota bacterium
GTATGAGGTGATGCGCCGCTGGGGCGCCAACCATGGCGCGTTCAGCTTCGGCCACATCGGCGCGGACCTCATCACCCTGGCCTCCATGCTTCGCATCCCGGTATGCATGCACAATGTTCCGAGCAGCGACATCTACCGGCCCAGCATGTGGGACGCTTTCGGCACTGCGGACCTGGAAGGCGCCGACTACAGGGCTTGCGAGAAGCTGGGACCCCTGTACGGGAAGAAGTAAGACCTGTTGATTACTAAAAGGGGGATGGGTATACGCCCATCCCCTTTTATAAGGAGGTCAGTTGATGCCTGACCTTTCTGTTTACACGATCGGCGTGGACTTTGGCACCCTGGCCTGCCGGGCGTTACTGGTGGATACATCAAACGGTCGGGAAATCGCCACCTCGTCGTTTGAGTATCCCCATGGGGTCATGGACAGATGTCTGCCAAGCGGCAAAAGCCTTCCGCCCAACTGGGCGCTGCAGCACCCCCGGGATTACCTGAACGCGTTGTATGCAACCGTCCCGGACGTGATGAAGAAGGCAAATGTCAGCGCAAGCCAGGTGGCGGGGTTGGGGATCGATTTCACCGCCAGCACCCCAATGCCTGTTAAAAAGGATGGTACGCCCCTTTGCTTCCTTCCCGAGTACGATGACGAACCCCACGCCTATGCCAAGCTATGGAAGCACCATGGCGCGCAAGATCATGCCACCCGTATGACGGAAGTGGCCCTTGCGCGCAAAGAAGGCTTTCTTGCCGATTACGGCGGGAAGATCTCCTCTGAGTGGTTTTTCCCCAAGCTTTGGCAGCTTCTTGAGGAAGCGCCCGATATCTATTATTCCATGGACTTCTTCATCGAGGCCGCCGACTGGATGGTATGGCAGCTGACTGGCGTGCAAACCAGGAATGCCTGCTGCGCGGGATACAAAGCCTTGTGGAACAAACGCCGGGGCTACCCCAGCACTGATTATTTTAAGGCACTTGATCCGCGTCTTGAAAACGCCGTTTCGGAGAAGATGGACGCCCCCGTGCTCCCCTCCGGCGAAAAGGCCGGGTTCCTGACCGAAAAGATGGCGGCTTTGCTGGGACTTACGCCCGGCATCGCGGTAAGCGTTCCCCTCATCGATGGTCACATCTGTGTGCCCGCCGTGGGGATCGAAGGGCCGGGAACGATGATGGGCATCCTGGGCACATCCGCCTGCTTCATGCTCCTTCACGACAAAGAAGTGAAGGTAGCAGGTATCTGCGGCGTGGTGGAAGACGGGCTGGTGCCGGGGTATCTCGGATATGAGATGGGCCTTACCTGCATGGGCGATCATTTTGCCTGGGCGGCGGATACCCTGGCGGGTAAAAAAGAGCGCGATGCGGCCAGGGAAGCAGGCCTTGACATTCACGCTTACCTCACCCGGGAGGCGGCCAAACTGCGCCCCGGGCAAAGCGGCCTACTCGCACTGGACTGGTGGAACGGCAACCGCTCGGTATTGACAGATGTGCATTTATCAGGCCTTTTGATGGGCATGACCCTTCAAACCACCTGTGCTGAGATCTACCGTGCGCTCATCGAAGCCACGGCCTACGGCGCGCGCATGATCGTGGAGTCTTACCGGAACAGCGGCATCGCGGTCACGCAGATGTGCGCCGCCGGGGGCATCGCCATCAAAAACGATCTGGCTATGCGCATCTTCTGCGATGTGCTGGATATGCCTATACATGTGGCCGGTACGAGTGAAGCCAGCGCCCTTGGCAGCGCGATCTTCGCATCTGTCGCCGCGGGCATTCATCCCACGGTAAAGGGAGCGACCCGGGCGATGGGCAGGCCCGGTGCTAAAACGTATACCCCCATCCCCCACAACGCGGCCATCTATCAGAGGTTGTATCAGGAATATTCCTGCCTGCACGATACCTTCGGCCGTGGCGGGAATGATGTAATGAAGCGGCTTATGCGTCTAAAGGGTGAACAGACCGCCGCGAAGTAACCATAAGGAGGAGCATTATGAAAAAGACCATCGTTATTATCGGGGCCGGCATGATGGGCTCGGCCCTGAGCATCCCCGCCTGCGATAACGGGAATACCGTACGCATCGTAGGCACGCACCTGGATCGGGCCATCATCGACCACGCCAGGATCCATCACGAGCATCCGGCCATGAAGCGCAAGCTTCCCGACAATATCACTTATTATCAAATTGAAGATATCGAAAAGGCCCTTGAAGGCGCGGATCTCGTCATCGGCGGCGTATCCAGCTTCGGTGTAGACTGGTTTGCAGAAACGATACTGCCCCTGATCCCGGAAAGCGTGCCCATCCTTTCGGTGACCAAAGGCTTATTGGACCTTCCTGACGGAACGCTTTTGACCTTCCCCCAGGTGTACAAGCAGCGCACAGCTAAGCAGCTTTCCTTCAACGCTATCGGCGGGCCCTGCACCAGCTATGAGCTGGCCGACCGCCGCCATAGCGCCGTCACCTTCTGCGGTGACGATCCGGCAATTTTGCGGCAATTAAAGGCCATGCTGGAAACGGATTATTACCACATCAGCATCTCCACCGACGTGATCGGCGTGGAGTGCGCTGTGGCCATGAAAAACGCCTACGCCCTGGGAGTCACCCTGGCGGTGGGCATGATCGAGAAGGAAGAGGGCGAGGGCTGCACCCAAGCGTATAACCCGCAAGCCGCCATCTTCGGGCAGAGCGTGCGGGAGATGTCGAAAATATTGAAACTAATAGGCGGCAAGGAACAAAACATCGTCTACGCCGCTGGAGACCTGTATGTAACCATCTTCGGCGGACGTACAAGAAAGCTGGGCACGCTCCTGGGCCGGGGACTTTCCTTCTCCCAAGCGATGGCAGAGCTTTCCGGCATCACGCTGGAGTCCGTCTCCATCGCCACAAGGACCATCCGGGCCATGGAAGCCTTGGCTCAACGGGGCGTTGTAAGGCGGGAGGAGTTCCCGCTGCTGAATCATGTGGGCAAGCTTTTGCGGGAAGAAAAGACGGACGGCGTCCCCTTTGAGCAGTTTGAAGTAGAGGAAATTTAAGGCATATATTTTATCAAATCGTTATACGCATCCCTCTTTGGCCCTGCGCAGTGCAAACCGCGCGGGGCCTTTGTTTTGGGCCTTTCGCCTCATCCCCAAGGAAGAATCCATCCAATATCGGCAGATAAAAGGGCGCGCAAGCAAGCAATTTCAGGGGAATTTGATTATGGATTACCAACTATTGTCCGTTGTAATGACCCGATACATCTAGTATCATTTTTGTAATACTTTCTATCAGGAAGGAGCTTTAACATCGTGAAGGCAAAACGAATCCTGCGAATCACCTGCCTAGCCATGGCAGTATTTTTCCTGTTTACCATGCCCGGGGTCGTCGGCTCGGCTTCCGCCGCCGGCAAGATCATCGCCGGGTATTATGCCAGCTGGGCCGCTTATTCCGACTATACGCCCTCGGATATCCCTGCGGGGAACCTTACGCACATCCTGTACGCGTTCGCCAATATCAGCAGTGATTACAAGATCGCCATCGGCGATCCAGAGGTGGATACGACTAACTTCGCGGAGCTCCGGACGCTGAAAAAGAATTACCCCAATGTCAGGACGCTGATCTCCGTAGGTGGCTGGGAATGGTCCGGCAATTTTTCCAACATGGCCTCCACCGCCGCGCGCCGGGAGACGTTCGCCACCAGTGCGGTGGCCTTTGCAGTGAAATATGGGTTTGACGGCATCGACCTTGACTGGGAGTATCCTGTTAGCGGAGGCAAGTCCAGCAATTCCGCCCGTGCCGCCGACAAAACGAACTTTACAGCCCTCTTGAAGCTGCTTCGGGAAAAGCTCAACGCTCAGGGCAAGACGGATGGCAAAAAATATCTTTTGACTATCGCCGGAGGCGCAACAACATCCTACACGAAGAACGTGCAAATGAAATCCGTTGCCCAATACCTGGATTTCAGCGTTCTGATGGCCTATGACATGCATACCAATTGGGACAAATATACCGATCACAACGCACCGCTGTACACCTCCTCCGACTGGTCGCCCCAAGCCAAGTGGAGCGCGGACCAAGCAGTAAAGGCCTGGACAAGCGCTGGTTTCCCCAAATCCAAGCTGGTGCTTGGCGTACCTTTCTACGGCCACCTTTACTCCAACGTGAAGGACGGCAATACGGGCCTTTACAGAACGTACAGCGGCTACAAGACAGTGAGCTATGACCAGGTCGCTTCCCAGTACTTGACCGACAAAGCCTATGTGCGCCGCTATGGCACAGCCGGCCGGACGCCCTGGCTGTTTGACGGTTCCACCTTCATTACCTATGAGGACGCTCAGTCCTTGAAAGAGAAGGCGGGATATGTGACAAACCAAGGCCTGGGCGGGGTAGGCATCTGGGAGCTTTCTCAGAATGCCAACGGAACGCTGCTAAAGACGCTGCGCAACAACCTGGCAAAGTAACGATTTAATCAAACTTAACTCCCCCTACTATGCGTTATCATGGTGTAAAAGCTAAAAAAGCACCTGCCAAACGCGTTTGATCCAACAAGCTAGGGCGGGGGCTTGCCCCCGCCCTACGCGAACTGACGCGACGATTGAGCCAGTTGGAAAGACCCCCCTACCTGCGTTATCAACTCCCCACATCGCAAATGGGGATATCCATGCAATCATGCTTGACCCCCGCCATCGCCGCCTGGAAGGCATACTCGTGTACTGCGGTTTCCTATGGAAATATGTGACCATGGACCCCGCCGGGTACGAAAAATTCCGCGATCTCGCCATTCGCAAGTTCCTTGAGGGCCACCGGATTTTTGCAAAGGACAAGGAAGCCATAAGCCACGTAGAGAAATTGCTCAAGCGGGAAGAAGAAATGGCATAAGAATATGCGGGGGAGTGGATTTGTTAAAACCCACTCCCCCGCGCTTTATCGTAGGGGGGCTTGCCCCCGCCGCGAAAAATCTCCCTTCCTGCCATAGGCGGCCCTGTCAATCACCAAACAGAATGCTCTTTTGAATCCATCCGGTACCCGAAAGCCTGCCGATATGGACCTTATACCAGCTGCCGCTTACAGCGTCGATGGTCAATTGGGTGTTCTTGCCTAAGAAAGCCACCGTGGTACTTTCATTTGCGCTCTGATAAAGATACGCATCCTGGGAGAGCCGGGCCGTCTGCCCAACGATGGGGGGCACCGTAGGGCCTGTTCCCCCTCCCGGCACGGAGGACAGGAGCGAGGCCAGCATATACCCCGACTGTGGACCGTTTGCCACATGCAGCCACTCGCCGCAGATGCCCCATACCTGCATTTCTGAGCCGTTTGGATACTGACCCAGGGATCTGGCTTGCAAGCTTGGCGTTTCCCGCAAGTTGACCCTGCCGCCGGTGACGAGCACAGTGGGCCTCATATCACGGACCCCGCTGGCTTCCACGCCAAAGGCAAGATAATCATCTATCATATAGCCTTCCGTATTCCCCACTAGCACTTTTACCCAGTCCGAACCCTGATAGCGGCTAAGAATTTTGACCTTCGTGCCGTTATAGTACTTGCCCAGGGATGTGGCCGTGACGCTGCGGCTTACCCTTAAATGCAGCCGGTCATTGGTGTTGGGGTTGTTGACCACGGCAGTGTCAAGCATCCCTGAAAAGCTGCCCGCGGGTACGAACCCCGAAGCATGTTCCATCCCGTTGCGCATGATGAGGATGTGCCACCAGGTATCCGTAAAGCCCATCAGGCGGATTTCTTCCCCATAGCAGTAAGTGGTGTGGGAGGCGCTTTTGCTGGGCTTGCTGTACAACTCCCATTCGGTGGATGTGGCCATGTATTCCGGCATGGCGGACTTTACCTTGTCTGCCGCCCCGCCAAAGAAATTAGTCACGTACTTCGCCAGCATATATGCCTGGTAGGTCGGTTTCCCATCCACCGGATAGCCCACCCCTACCTTCATCCAGCCGTCATCCCTGTATTCCAGGATCATCAGCGGCGCGCCGTTATAATACTTGCCCATGGACGCGGCCGTGGTGCTGGGGCTTACCCGCAGGTGCAGCCGGTCATTCGGGTTGGGATTGTTGACCACAGCCCCGTCGCTGTTGGCCAGGCCCAGAGCCGGAATTCCCACCATCAGTGCCAAACACATAATCAGGGCGTATACCTTTTTCATGGTTTTTCCCCCCATCCATTTCCTGATAATGTAACGCGCCAATCGCCCAATATTTTTCATATTTGATGTAAATTTACAACTTACTGTGAGGGCCGCTGGCAATCCAAATAAAATCGAGCCCCGGCGGGATCACCGCCGGGGCTTCTTTCGCACCGAGGATTCAAATGGCTGGTTTTATCCGGCGGGATGCGATGCTTATCCCTGCCGGTTTTTCGTGCGGATTTCTTCACTCCCCCGCCATTTCTGCTTTGACCCTTTGCAAAAAGCGCTCCACGTCCTGTGCCCTGCGCTCCGCGTCAAAAAACCCGGCGGATAAGGTCAAATGTTCTCCGTAGCTCCCCGCGCTTAGCATGAACGAGGGCGCGTGCATAGCGAGAGCCAGGGGCAGGACATCCGTCACAGGCACATTGCCAAACCGCATAGTGCCCTTAAACAACCACCCCAGGTTGGAAACGATGGGCGCGGCCTCCCCCGTCCTTTTCGCTTTCCGGCTGGCATCAATCAAAAATAATCTGGCTTTCTCGAAGGGCATCTGCCGAAGATAGGTCATGGCCGCCGCGCTGGCAAGCCCCGGTTGGCCGGACTTGATGGCTGCCGTCTTAAGGCGGACCTTCTCCAGCGTTTTTGCAAACGGTTCGCCCCTTACCGGATCGATGCACACCGTCTCCATGCCCGAAAGGTTGCAGACGGCAGGCGCATCTTCTTCCTTAAAATATCGGCGCAGGTCCACCGTCATGTGGAGGGTCACGGCTTGTTCCCCGTCCGTTTCATGGGACAATGCCCTTGCGCAGGATGCCAGCAGCAGGTCGTTGACCGTTGCGCCGGACATTGGCTTTACCGCCGCCAAAGGAATGGTAACAAAGGCATAGCACGCCTCTTTACCCTCCACGCTCCGGTATGGAAAGGTGAGAAACGGGCTGGGCGCCGGCTTTTCCTTGCGCAGCGCCATGCGAAAGTCCGCCACCCCGCAGCTTTCAAACACCCGTGCCTCTCCCCTGTCACAGGAGATATCCTCCATCCATCTTTCCCCGGCGTAGCGCGCGTTGTACAGCCGGTTCAGCAGCCTCAAATACGACTTTAGCCCACCCGCATCCGCGGCGGCATGGTCAAGCCGCAGGAACAGCGCTGATTGATGGGCCAACAAAACCAGCCGCGCCGCCACCTGCCCTTCCCCGGGCTCTTCCCGCAAAAAGGCTGCAAGCCCCTCCTGCCAGGTTTCGGCTTGGGCCACGCTGAACAAGCCGCCATGCTCCTGAATGGGGAGCCATACAGGCGGGTCCTGTGTAAGATCAAACCGGCAGCCCAATACGGGCTGCAGGGCGACGCTGTCGGATACTGCCTGGCGAAGAATATCTGCGTCCGGCTGCCCGTCAAGCAAGGCAACAAGAGAGAGCATGCCGTTGGAGTCCATATCGTGGGAGATATAGTTGGCCCAGTCCTGCCCGGTGGTTTCGAAAGCGTTCTCCGCCTTCATTTGCATACAGCACGTCCCTTCATAAAAGCAAGATGCCGTCCATCTGCTCCGGCTCCGGGGGCAAAAAGCCCCGCATGGTGATCTTGTACAGGCACAGCCCTTGGAAGGCTGCCCAATATAGCTGCGCAAGCTGCCAAGGCTCCCCCGCCTTTACCATGCCCTGCGTCTGCCCCTCTTGGATCAGGCTTTGCAGCATGCGAAAGGGTGCGCCCACATCCGCCCCTTTGAACAGATCTCCCCCCTGTGCGCCGGGAGAAAGTCCCGCCAGCCCCGCTTGGATCAGCAGCAGAAAATAATACGCCGTCTGATTCTCCCGCCGCAAGACTCCGCAGGCCAGCCGCGATATCTCTCTGATCTGCTCTGCGGCGGTCCCCGCCTCCTGGCAGGCTGCCAGGGTTTCCTTCGCGCCCTCCATGGCCATCTTCACCAGGGCGGCAAACAGCTCCTCCTTGGAAGCATAGTAATGGTACAGAAGGCCCAGGCTGACACCTGCCTCTCTGGCGATCTCTGTTACCCCGGTGGCGGCCACCCCTTGGCGGGCAAAAAGAAGCAGGCCGGCATCCAGGATCTTCTCCCTGGCCGCCTCCTTCACCGCCTCCAACTGCGCCTTTGTCCGCGGCGACATGTGCCTCTCTCCCTTGCATTGAAATTATTTTCAATGGTAAACCTTGCATAGCCATTTGTCAAGATGTGCGCAACAAATAAAGGATAGGCGCCGATGACCGATCGTCCGCCTGTCCTTTATTGCCGTCTATACCGGAGCCAATCATACATCATTTATCCCTTTCGGTCAGCATTCCATCACCTCCGTATCGAGTCTTCATTTATCGAAAAAAAATCATGCCTTTCCATAGAGGCATTTTGCATAGATAACGCGAATATTTCCAGGGATGCACCAAAGTGCTTAAACGCCGATTTACTTCCCATGCCCAATCCACCCACCCTTTTCCAAAGAAATGCAGGATGCAATCGAAAAATATGCAAAAAATTTTTGCACTGGCCCTTCTGGAAGCAGGAGCGGCTTACTTTTTGTAGAATAGAATATACTGTCATGCATAATATGGGCCGCAATGGGGCAGCCGCAAGGGATGCCCACGGCCAAATGCAGGCCGGTTTTTTTATATGCGTCCCTGGGAATCTTTTTGGGAAATCTTTTTGGGAAAGCTTTTGATGAAAACCAATAGGAGGAATCTTCCCATGTCGCTTTCCATATCCCGGATGTGCCGGGCCATTGCCCCCTCGGTAACGCTAAGCATTGATGCAAAAGCCAAGGATATGAAACAGCAAGGATTCGACGTAGTCGGCTTTGGCGCTGGCGAGCCGGACTTCCCCACGCCGGAACACATCTGCGACGCCGCCCGGGAAGCCCTCAAGCTGGGCATGACCCGCTATACCCCTTCGGAGGGCACCCTGGCGCTGCGCAAAGCCGTCTGTCAGAAATTCCAGCGGGACAACGGCCTAAACTATACCCCGGATCAAATCCTGGTCTCCAGTGGCGCCAAGCACTCCCTGTTCACCATCTTTCAGGCCATCCTTGATCCCGGGGACGAGGTGCTGATCCCTACCCCCTGCTGGGTGAGCTATCCGGAGATGGTGCGTATGGCCGGAGGCGTACCGGTGTTCGTAGAAACAAAAGAAGAGGAAGATTTCATCCCTTCAAAAGCCGCGCTTGAGCGTGCGGTCACTCCCCGTACCAAGGCTATCGTGATCACCAGCCCTTCCAATCCCAACGGCTGCGTATGGCCCCGTGAGTCGCTGCAATACGCCGCAGACATGGCTCGGCTCCATGACTTCTATATCGTCAGCGACGAGATCTACGAAAACCTGCTTTACGACGGGCGCAAGCACCTGTCCATCGCTTCCCTTTGCGAGGATGCCAAAGCCCGCACCTTTGTGGTGAACGGTCTGAGCAAGTCGTATGCCATGACCGGCTGGCGCATCGGCTATGTGGCCGGGCCGCCGAGTGTCATCAAAGCCATGGGCAACTTCCAGAGCCAGGCCACCTCCAACCCCAACAGCATCGCCCAGCACGCGGGGGTGACAGCCCTTGCAGCAGACCAAAGCTGCGTCCGCGAAATGGCCGCGGAATTTGAACGACGGCGTGATTATATGGTAGAGCGCATTAACAAGATCCCCGGCCTTTCCTGCTTAAAGCCCGCCGGGGCATTCTATGTGATGCTTAACATGAAAGCCATTGTTGGCCGCAAATATAAGGATCGTGTGATCGCCGGGAGCATGGACCTTGCGGAGCTTCTTCTCGCCGAAGAAAAGGTGGCTGTGGTGCCAGGCGTGGCCTTCGAGGCCGAGGGCTACTGCCGCCTGAGCTATGCCGTGGGCATGGAAGACATTAAAAAGGGTCTTGATCGCATAGAACATTTCGTTGGGATGCTGGAGGCTCGCTCCTGATAGGCCGCTTCATTGCGAATAAGCACTGTTGGGCGGGGGCTTGCCCCCGCCGCATTCTCTCTTCCCGTTCCCGATAAATCATGGTAGAATATTTCAAATATTCCTGTCGGGGGCAAGCCCCCGGCTGCTCTCCTATTCAGGAATTATTCCTATGGCATAATTACGCGGAGGTGAATCGAATGCTCAAATTCGATAAACGGACCAACCTCATTCAGCAATCCAAGTACAAATACTCTCTCCAGGATGTAAAGGAACCAAACCTCTACCGTGAGAGCTTCGATTATGCCTCCATCCCAAAGATCGCCTTCAACAACCGCCTGGTACCAATCAACATGCCCGATGAAATCTGGCTTACCGATACCACCTTCCGCGACGGCCAGCAAAGCGTATCCCCCTTCACGCCCAATCAGATCGTGACGTTATTCAAACTTATGAGTCGCCTTGGCGGGCCTAACGGCGTCGTGCGCCAGAGCGAGTTCTTTCTCTACACCGAAAAGGACAGGGAAGCCTTGCGCCGCTGCCAGGACTTAGGTTTGCCCTTCCCCGAGATCACAACCTGGATTAGGGCCAACGAAAAGGATTTCCAGCTGGTGAAGGACGCGGGCGTCCGTGAGACGGGCATCCTTGTTTCCTGCAGCGATTATCACATCTTCAACAAAATGCAGCTAACCCGCCGCCAGGCCCTTGACAAATACCTTGGCATTGTCAAGGCCGCGCTGGAAAAAGGAATCAAGCCCCGCTGCCACTTTGAGGATATCACAAGGGCCGACTTTTACGGCTTTGTGGTGCCCTTTGCCACGGAACTCATGCGCCTTAGCCAGGAAAGCGGACTGTCCATCAAAATCCGCGCCTGCGATACCATGGGCTACGGCGTATCCTATCCCGGCGCAGCGCTGCCCCGGAGCGTCCAAGGCATCATTTATGGCCTGCGCCATTACGCCGAAGTCCCCTCCGAAGACCTGGAATGGCACGGCCACAACGATTTTTACAAGGTGGTCTGCAACGCCGGCACCGCCTGGCTCTATGGCTGCGCCAGTGTCAACTGTTCGCTGCTTGGCATCGGCGAGCGCACAGGCAACTGCCCGCTGGAGGCCATGGCCATCGAATACCAGGCCATGCGCGGTGAAACCAACGGCATGGATCTGACCGCCGTTACTGAGATTGCTGACTACATGGAGCGGGAGATCGGCATCGAGATCAGTGCCCGCCAGCCCTTTGTAGGCCGCCATTTCAACGTGACAAGGGCGGGCATCCACGCTGACGGCATGCTCAAGGATGAGGAGATCTACAACATCTTCGATACCACCAAAATACTCAACCGCCCCGCCGCCGTCGCCGTGGACAGCCACAGCGGCCTTGCCGGCATCGCTCATTGGATGAACGGCTATTTCAAGCTAAAGGGCGAGCATGCCCTCCAAAAGCAGGATCCCCTGGTGGCCGCCATCAAAGAAATGGTGGATGCGCTGTACGAACAGGGCCGCAATACCGTGATGGGTGATGAGGAATTGGAGATCCTTACTCGCCAAGCCGATACGGAGCGCTATCAAAAGCTGCTGTTTCATAAGAGCCGGTAGCCCAGGGGCTCTGCCCCTGGACCCGCGAAAGATTCCGAAGCCGAGCGCCGCCGGAGGGCGAACGCAGTGAGCCTGGAGCAGCAAAGCGCAGCGGAGCTGCGAAACACCGGCCTAGCACAGCGACGGGCGGTGCGAAGGGCCTGTGGCGGATAAAGCAAGGCGGAGGAAGCTGGCGAAACGAGCAATGCGAGCGCCGGCGAAGCAGTGCGACGATTGAGACAGCCGGAATAGAACCCCTTGAGAATCCCCATGCTGGAGGAACGTTCCAAAATCCTGCCCTTCGGGGGGAGGTGCCGCGCAGCGCCGAAAGAGGTGTTGGTACGCATCACCTCCGGAAATGGCGCATCTCCCGCCCCGCACAGAACACCTCTTCAGTCTCCTTCGGCGACAGCTTCCCCTCAAGGGGAAGCCTTTTTATTTGGCCATTCATACACGCATATCGAGAAATGTTTGACAAAATCCCCCACATTGTGTATCCTGCAAGCAGAAATCTTTCCCGTTCAACCATCAAGCGAATAAATCATCAAAAAAGGAGTGCTCCCCATGCGTCCCATCTTTGCGCAGGGTGATCTTGTCCTCTTCCAGGGTGACTCCATTACCGACAGCGGCCGCGACCGTCTTAACCCCGACAACCTGGGCTACGGCTATGCCTTCCTGGCCGCCAGCCTGTTTTCCGCCCAATATCCGGAGCTGGGCGTCACATTCTTAAACCGCGGCATCAGCGGCAACCGGGCCAGCGATATGCGCAAGCGCTGGCAGGAGGATTGTGTTTCCCTTCAGCCGGACTGGGTATCCATCCTCATCGGCATCAACGATACATGGCGCCGCTTCGATTCCGGGCTTGTCACCACCGCAACCGAATTTGAGGAGCATTACCGCGCCATGCTTGATGATGTACGCACCCGCACCAATGCCAACTTGATCCTATGCGAGCCCTTTCTCCTGCCCACACCAGAAGACCGCATTGCCTGGCGGGAGGATCTGGACCCCAAGATCCATATCGTACGCGCCCTGGCCCGGGAATACGGCGCCATTTATATCCCCTTTGACGGCATCTTTGCCCAGGCCAGCGCCCGTCAGGAGCTCACTTATTGGGCAGCCGATGGCGTGCACCCCACCGCCGCCGGCGCCGCGCTCATGGCAAAGGCTTGGCTGGACGCTGCGATGACGGAGTAACCAGGGGCTCCGCCCCTGGACCCTGGCAAAGGGACAAAGCCCCTTTGCAAACCCCATGCTTATCAAATTATCATAAATCGCCTACTATGGAAGGAGCATTTACCCAGCAAGGCGGGCGATCATTGATCGCCCGCCTTGTTTGCTTCAAATTCCTCTAAGGAAGTGATAATCTTCTTGCTCAACTTTCCCAGCCTGGGATTCTAAAGGGATTTTATCCCTTTAGCAGGGTTCCTAGGGGCAGAGCTCCTAGGCCTATGATTGAACACCGCCACGCCTGCCAAAATCACCGCACCGCCCAGGAGCGTGGCAGCATCCAGGGTTTCCCCATTGATCAGGAACCCGAAAGTCCCGCTCAAAAAGGGCGTAATGAACATATAGTTGCTCACATCGCTGGTGCGGGGCGCCTTTTGGAACGCGGCGGACCAGCTGACATACGCAATTGCGCTGGGGAAGACCCCCAATAGCGCCGCATACAGCCAGTGCTCCGGCGCGGCAGTCGCAGCCTCTTTGGTCCCTTGGGGCAGGAACACGCTTAAAAGCAGCGTCCCGGCAAAAATGCTGTACACCGCGGATTGCAGGGAAGAATAGGTCTTTGTAAGCTTTCGCTGGATCAGGTTGTACAGGCTGATGCAGACGACTGCCGCCATCAGCCATAGCGTCCCTTCATTGATGTCCAGCACGCCGCGCCACATGGTCAAAATCAGGATCCCCGAAAACTCCACCCCAACGGCGGCCCACTGATAAGCGCGGAGCTTTTCCTTATAGAAGAGCCGGGCCAGCAGAGCGGTAAGCACCGGCGTCACGGCCAGCATCACGCTGGCGGTAGCTGATGTGACCATGCTGTTCCCCAGGTTGAATACCACCATATAGAGTGAAAAGCCCAGCAATCCGGCCAGAAAGAACCAGCCCCAATCTTTCAGCCGGGGCGGTTTCAGCTTTTTGATGATTGCCACGGGCAAAAGCGCCGCGCAGGCCGCGGCATACCGCCACAGGCCCAGCCCGTAGGCAGAAAAGTGCGTCATTGCCAGGTGGGTAATGGGAAAGGCCAATGACCAGAACAGGATGGTGGTCAAGGCGTAGGGATGAAAGCTGTCCTTCCACTTCATAAATCTTCCTTGGTGCAGGTGGCAGAAAGCTACGCTCCAAAATCCACCTTGCCCCACTCCTTTGCAAATAAGCACTTTTCAAAATATGTCCGCATGTCATCATCGCAAAAAGCCAAGAAATTGGCGGTGGTCGCATTTCGTGTTCCTTGAAAAGTTTGAAAAATCCGTTTCAGCAAACCAAATATCCGCTCCTCTCCAAATTCTTTTTGAGCACGTATGAACATCATCGCCGTCTTCATGTAATGATTTACATATCTGTCTTTTGACTGGTAATCAGTATCGACAATTGAAATATTTTCAGTTGCTTGATCAATCGCCTCAACACAGTTTGAAATGTATTTTTCCGCATACGCTTCGCCATAAATCTGTTTTGAGGCGGCATATGCTGAAAACTCCGCTCCGCCCTCGTTGATCCAATCGTTTGTCATCACATTTGCTATATTCCACCAGCCATGGGCAAGCTCATGAAAATCATCTTTATACTGCCTTTCCTTTTTGCCCCATTCAGCGGCAATGAAGGAGGCGTTCCCACGCTTATATCCCCAGCCTGCCCTTGGGCGAAACACGCTGACGATATCGGTTGGCCTCCCGCACATATCAAGCTCGCCATATTTGGAAATAAAGTAGCTATTTGCGGCCACCAAATCTTTTGCGCGCTGTTCCATTTGCGCAAGCATATCCTCCGGGCATAAGAACGTACATTTTACGCCGCTTTCACAATATTCATATCTCGTTAGCTCATTGGAGGCAAATAAAACGATGTCGCATTCCCTTCTCATCGAGGATATATGGTTCTCATCGGTTAGCTTGCCGTTTGAAACAATTTCATAGCCCTTGGGCATCTGGATATCGAGCTCAAACTCAAGATTTTCTTCAAGGCTTGGGGGCTTGGGATACCATCCGGAATAACTGGCAAGCTCAACTGTATTTTCATCTATCTGATTTATACCTGCAATGATTTCTGGTATATATCCATCATACTCAAATTCGATTTCATCATTCTGGGTTTCAAAATGGATAGGTCTTGAAACAAGGTCAAATGCAGGGTGCGGCTTTTCTTTTTCCATATACCATGCTATTTTCTCTCCTCTTGACGAAGCACTGATAAGATGAAAGTTTTCATTCATATAGAAGCTGCTGTTGGCAAAACCCTGTATGCGGCCGCAAACATGGATATAGTGCTTTTGAGGGGCAATGCTGACCTGCAGAAAATATTTCATAAGCCCTCCCGCGCAAGCATCCTCTGTGCGTAATAACAGATTGTATGAGAGCAGTATAGCCATTCCCTGCCTTTTGAGCAAGTATTTCCAGTGTATGTCCATATGCCGCCAAGATACGCAAGAAGATGGGTAAGGCTCAGCATCTCACCCTGTTCACAAATTCTCTTCTTTCAGCATCCGGGTGATTTTCACGGCGCTTTCCTCAACAAACCTATCCATCTCTTCCTCGGTCAAATAGGTGTATTCTCTTTGCAAACCGTCTCTTCCACCGCTATAGAAGCCCGTTATGTATTGCCTTCTGTTTTCAAACGCATCCTCACTGAAAAAATCCATATAGTCATTGCGGAACCCAACCGCATTCCTATAGATCGAAAAGGCTCTGAAATCAGGATTCTTTTTGATATACAAAAAGTCAAGGTCATACCAGTCTTTTTTCATTGTCCAAATCCATTCGGCCATATCTTTATCATATAGGGCCCTGAATTTTTCTTTGCTCGGGCGGACGATATCGTCTGCCCACATCATGTCTGTTAACAGATGGGTAAGATACCCAAGGTAAAAAGACCTCTGTTTGCTGTTGTAATTGCCACGCTGCCCAGTCGCATAATACTGCTGCACGTATTCGTCTATATGGATATCCTTCAAGCCATCGGCATCCGTCGTCTTAAAATGGGAAACATCCCCGCTTGGCGTAAACCGGGACCAATCCTCATTGGGTACCCCGCTGTCGGGGGCTATATTCCCGACCACAAACTCACGCGGCGCAAGATCGGGGATTTCATCCAGCAATTTATCTGCTATGCGCAAATGTACGATCCAGGAAGCCATATAGTACCTCTTTTCTTTCTGAAGGAAAATGGATAGCTTGTGTCCATTATACAGGGAAAGCTCAGATATTAACAAGTCAACAGCAAACTGGCTGTAAACCGAAAAGCGGCGTCTCCGCCGCTTCCCGTAAGTTATGAAGAGGTTTTACATGGCGTCGATGCAAAAGGGATGCCCCTCAGGATCCAGCATCACTGTCCAATGATCTGAATACTGCTGACCCGCAACCGTTGCGCCGCAGGCAACAGCATGTTCCACCCAATGCTGATGGTCGGCAGGGTCAACCGCAAAATCAAGATGCAGCATTTGCTGCTGCTCCCCCGCTCTTTCCGGCCACGCTGGCCGGACATAGTCCTCATTCTTTTGAAAGGCAATATCAACGTTGCTCGTTTCCGAGCCGATGATGACAAAGCCATCCTTGTCATATCCTTTGCGCCAGCCAAGCAATTTGATATAGAAATCGGATAGCAGCTGGGGATCGTGGCAATCGAGCACCACCTTATCAAACTTCAACGTCTTCACATTGCTGTCCATTGTTTTCTCCTTATCTTCGGAGGGCTAACGCACCGTCACCCTCCTTTTCAATCTCTGATCAGCCTGTTTTACGTGCTCTGCGCAAACAATGCTTTTCACATAACCACTTCCTTTCACTTTATAATAGAACCAGTATATGGCAGGAGAAATACGTTGTCAATATAACGGGCCCTGCCGCCCCCGCCATTCTTTCCTTAGCCGTGAAAGCCTTTTGCCCCGTTAGCATATTTTTCTACAGATAGTTTCATTGACAGCGTTTTCCCGCCCCCGGTATAATGAAAGAATCTATTCAGCGAAAGGAGTGGCGGCAATGGAAAAATCCCCTCCCTTTATCCCTCAGATCGACGGCGAACTGCGCAAGCACATCATCCGTATGCCGGAATGCATCTCACAGGCGTCGGGCATCCGTATTTTCGGCAAGCGCATCACATCCATCATCTTTTCCACTGATGCGGCCATCATCAAGAACACCAACGCCGACGCGGTGATCGCCGTGTATCCTTTCACGCCCCAACCCGCCATTTCCCAGGCGATTTTGCAATTGGCTGATGTACCCGTATTCTGCGGCGTTGGCGGTGGCACCACCACCGGCGCCCGGGTCACGCGCCTGGCCCAGGATGCGGAATTCCGTGGCGCCATCGGTGTTGTCCTGAATGCTCCCGCCTCCAATGAAACAGTGCATTACGTGGCGGAAAGGGTGGATATCCCCGTGGTGATCACCGTGGTCAGCGAGGCGGAGGATTTAAAGGCCCGTATCGACGCCGGCGCAAAGATACTGAATGTATCCGGGGCGGGCAATACCCCGGAGATCGTGCGCGCCATCCGTAAATCGTTCCCGGGGATCCCCATCATCGCCACCGGCGGGAAGACGGAAGAAAGCATCCTGCGCACCATCGAGGCCGGAGCCAACGCCATCACCTACACGCCCCCTACCACGGCGGAATTATTTAAGGAAATGATGATCCGCTACAGGAACCAACTGGCGGGAAAATGATGATAAGAAGCCTCGGTCTTTTGGCAAGCCCTGTTGATAATGCAGGCTTTAAAGCTTTGCATACTTGCTGAACACAAAGGAATCGATTTGCTTTTCGTATCCCTCATTTTTGAACCCAAGCTTTTTCAAAAGGTTCATGCTCGCAATATTTTCCCTATCCGTGCATGCAACAAGTTGTCTTTGATGCAGAGCTTCGATCAAAGCAGAAAGAAGCTCATATGCATACCCTTGCCTGTGATGTTTGTAGGAAATCGTAAAGCCCAAAGAAATCGTTCGCTCTTTGATAGAAACAAAAAGGTCACCAATAATTCTACCGGAATTCTTCTGCGCGACTGCGAGATGCTTCTTTCCAGGGGAAACCAGATCATCCGTTTTTGCATTCTCAATGAATGCGGCAAGATCTTCTCTGCTGCGGTATTGCCCTCTTTGATATTTATAGCAAAGCTCGTTATTCCTATAATCTACAAGCTCGTCCAGATCCGCCGCTTCAAAATTTCTTAGAAGCAGCCGCCCGGTTTCTAAGTATGACATAGCCTCACCCCGCCAATTAAGATCAAAGACTTATCCAATATCTTTCAAGATATACATCATCAGGCACACAATACACTGTGCTTTCATAGTTCCCGCCGTTTGCAAGGATGGTCCGCTTGCTGCCCTCGTTCCCTTGGATGCATGTGATCAACACATTTTCAAACCCATACGCTTTGCAGATTTGCAGACAATCGGAAAGCATTTGCTTGGCACAGCCTTTTCGCCTCTCGCATGGCCGGACCGAGTAACCGATATGCCCTCCATACTTTTCAAGAAAGTCATTGAAGTAATGGCGGAACTGGATCATGCCTACAACCTTGTTATCGGTTTCGCGCACATAGATGTATTGATCGCAAGTTACCCAGTTTGATGGAACAGTATCTTTGCTTTCCAGCTTTCGAGTAAATTCCAGCCACTCCGCAATATTGTCCATGCGTTTTAGCGGACCTGTTCCGTCCATGGAGCTGCCCGCATCCAGCATCTCTTGCCGGAATGCCGCAATATCGCTTTCATATGAGATATCGGGCTTTACAAGCTTGCACTTATCCATACAATTCCCCCGAAAAGTCAAATCGTGATTACAAATATCTGCTCATCCCTGCCCCAATAGTCTTTTGCATCTTCAATTTTTGCAAAGCCATATTTCTCATATAGGCCTTGTTCTCCGCTTACGAGATAGACCTTTGTGAAGCCGATTTTCTTCGCATATCCCAATGCGCATTGAATGAGATCCTGGCTTAAGCGCCTTCCCCTATAAGGCTCTCCTACAAACACAAACCCGATATAAGGGGTATATGCGACATCTGGAGTACAGTCGGTTTTCGCCAGTGTGCAGTATCCTGCAATATCGGTACTCTCTCTGGCTACGAAAACCCTTTCCCAATCCGCAAACTTTTCTTCCCGCATTGCCTGGGCAAGAAAAGGCCCTGCTCTCCATGAGCAGTTTTCTGCATACTCAATAAGCGGATTCCAGAAATCGCTTCCATGGCTTATAGGTTCAATGATCATTCCTATCTCCTCGTCAATTTTTAGGTGTCGGGCGAAGGCTTGTTCCCTGCAGCCATTATACAGGAGGAAGGCCCATTACAAAGACGGCCCGGGGTTTCCCAATGATGAAAAAGGCCCGGAGCGATTCCGTTGGCGCATGCAAAATGCCAATATATCAATACACCTTTTTTGCGTTTCTCGGAAGCTTTTGAACATGCTCAAGATATGCTCTGCTATTCTTTGCCTCCTCCGCATTATATGGGAATTTAAGCTTTTGCGAAATCTCCGCGGCTATTTCATCAACGAGGTCACACATAACATATACAGACCTCCAAATCTTATATTTCTGTGCGTCGGAATACGTTTTCAGATATCTCTGATACATTTCAGCGTTTAGCCAGCGATACATATACTTTCCTGATTTTCCGATACTAACTGAAAAATCAGTCTGAATCCCTATTTTCCACGCCATCATTCGAAAAAGCTGTGGCCTTATGACATTGTTGAGCATATCCATTACATATGGAATTTCATTGCGCCACATTCCTTTGGCCACATTATTCATGCACCACCAAAATTCGTTGCAGGTACAGGAAAACTCGTTTTCACTAGGTTTTTTCACCCAGAATTCGCAGTCAGAAAGCTGGTCTTCCGCAAGCTGTGGCAGACAATTGTCTTTATCAAGAAGAATACGGTACATTCTGTCATGCTGAAAAATGGGCAGCTTATCCTCTAATGTACAAACATGCAGATCAAGCCGCACACCGTCCGAAAACTGCATCAGCCAACCATAGCATTTTTCCGGATCGGCCTCATCTCCATAGCACACATTTTCTTCCGGGTACTGCATATAAAGCCTTTCTCCAAACTGATCAATCCATGCTTTGTCTTCGCGGAACGGTTTTGTATCATTCACAATGAATTCAACGTCATAGTCCTGGAATATATCTTTTGGCGCATTCGGGTTGCAGCGTGAACCTTCAATCCACGCTGCTCTGATGCGCTCGTCGTTCGTTGCAACATTCATAAGTAATTCCATCATTTCGGATTCGTTTCGCATTATTTCGTCTCCTCAAATTACTACTTTACTGTGCTCAAACAGAATGGATGCCCCTCAGGATCAAACATAACGGTAGATGTATCAAAATACTGTATTTCCGATTTGGTAGCCCCGCAATGCAGAGCATGTGAAACAGCTTCATCAAGATTCTCAACCCAAAAATCGATATGTGCCATTTGTTGTTGTTTTCCTGGCGTCCATGGCTAAACAGGAGGCACATAGCCCTCTATTTCTTGAAAAGCAAAAATCCAGCCTTGGGGCGAGCGCAGGCCCGCCCACCCTTCACCTGACAATGTTTTTTGCCAACCAAGAAGCTCAACATAAAAATCTGCCAATGCATTTGCATCTTTGCAGTCATACGAGAAGCCTGCAATTTCGCTAATCACAACTTGTCCTCCCATTATGATAATAGGAACGCCAACTATCTTTCGGGCAAACCAGGCGGCTTACTAGGCCATTATACAAAGAAAGTGCTTGCATCAAAGCATCGACAGGGCGGTGGCTTCCAAGAAAATGATGATAGAATGCTAAGAACTTATCGATCAATTGGAGTTTAAGAGGTAGGGTTGGCGTCATTGAGTTTGTAGCTTCTCCCATTCTTCCTTTAATATTGAATAGCAGAGCGTATCACCCTGGTCGCGGGCGTGCCTGCGTAGTCTCCCCTCGAAGGTGAAGGCGCACTTTTCCAGCACCCGGAGTGAATGAACATTATGTGATCTCACCCACGCTGCTATCACCAGCAAGTTAAGCTCGTTAAACCCAAAGGCGAGCATATGCCTGAGTGCCTCCGTCGCGTAACCCTTATTACGATAGTCAACCGCGATAGCAAACTCCAATTCTTTGTATTGGCTGTATCGGTTCATATCGCCTAAGCCAATCAGGCCGACCAGACAATGATCTTCTTTTCTGACGATTGCCTTCATCTCATTCTGTTCTTTCCAAAGGCGAATAGTCCTTAGGCATTCATCAACAGAACGGTAGAAGCTGACACCGCTGCGCTGAAGCTCCGGGTCAAGGCACATAGCGTACAGTTCTGGTGCATCGCTTTCCTGCCAGTCCCGAATGATTAGCCGTTCAGATTCAATATCTTTCATGACATTCTCCCCCGTCACAGGTCCTCTTTTTCCTTTGCAGCATTTAGGACTTATTCCACAAACACTTTAGCGTCTGCAGCTTTTGGGGCTGAGAGGGGTTCATCCCAATTCATTATGTAGAATCTGGCGCGGCTGTTTTTGTGGGTGACTTCTTCCAAAATTTCAAAACCAAGCTTTCTATACAAATTCACCGCACGTGTATTGAAGCAGGCCACAGTCAGCCGAAAGCTTGCCGCCCCATAACTCTTTCTGGCATATTCCATGCCGGATTCCATAAAGGCGGCTCCCAGTCCCTTGCCGCAAAGTTCAGGCTTCAGCCCGAGCCCTATATCCAAAGGGCCCATAGTATATACGTTATCTTCGATTGTGGGGATCTGCGCCGATTTCCCATAGCAAAAGTAGCCGATCAAGTCCTTTTGCTCGTCAACATACGCGAAATACTCGCCGTTCATTAGTTCGTTAAATGTATCGCTGCTTGGTTGAAAGCTGTATATGGCGTACTCGCCCGGATAAGTCCAACCAGATATTTCGTTTGCATACCGGCTTGCCATTGGCTCTATATGGTACATATCATGTCCTCTCATAAACGTGCCTTTCCGATACATTGGAATTTGACGAGGCACTATTCTCTGTATTACTGACCAAATGGTTTCAGTTTCCGTGACCTTACTAACGTGCAATCTTTCCAAAAAACGAATGGCATGCTTCGATGGATTCGAGTACTGCATTTTGTACTTGTTCAACGAAATAGTCCGTTTGGGGTGGCTCAAGCAGACTTAAGAATTGGTTGCGCTCCGCTACCATTTTAGCGGTTCGCATAACTTCATCACGCAAAAATTGAGATTTGTAAGCCAATTCGCGCCTTCTTGCAGCAAGCGAGGATGGATGCATATCCGCATGGGATTCCTCCTCAAATTTTGATGCATCTTCCTCGGCTTGTGCAAGACGCTTTTGTTCTCCATCAAGACACTGCTGCAACCAAATGATTCGGTGACGCACATGGAATGCAGCCTGGTCCCAGCGTCCAAGGATGATGCATGGCCAAGGCCGACGAATATCATAAGGTTCGAATTTTCCGCCGTTAACCCATACCTCAAACGCATCCCAACTTTGGAGGTCATGTACAGACAGAAATCGCTCCAGATAATTATGTGTAAACTCTTGATATACAGCCTCGAATTTTTCATCGAATGGATAAATCCGAATCGTGTTCTTATCACGGTTTAAAAGCAAGTCACCATCAATGTGAATATTTCCTTCGAAAAAGTTATCTGGGCTTAATCCCAGCGCAAAGGGCAATGCAGCAATGCGTAGACTGCATTGATGACCCGACTGTCCATAGTAGATTGATACAACAAGTACTATTTGCTCTTGCATACTAAGCCGGTAATAATTTCGCCCTTTGAAGAAAAAACCGTGTGGGATAAGCAACTCGCCATATCGCTGCCTAAACAATTTTCTTTTTTCTTGGGGAGATAAAGATTCTGGCATAGCGTTTACCTCCAGTTCAAATTCCTATTTACCTCTCGGCAACGCTGTTCGCTATATGGATTATACAAGGAAAACAATTACTTTGCAAAGGCGGTTATTCAGCAGGCCTCCCCAGGAAACCAATCAGTCACAAGGACCGGCGAGAAAGCCGCTATGCATAGCCCCGGGCTGGATGTCTGCCCGGGGCCTTTTTTGCATGCCACTCCTACGCCGTCTCCTTCCTCCACTTCAGGTACAGCGACGCCACCACTTCCTCGATGGGCGCTTTGCGCATCTCAAAATCCGTGATGCCCGGCGTGCCCGCCAGGGTTTTCAAAACCAGGGAAAAGTCTACCACTTCCTGCGTGAGGGCGTACTCGTGCGCCCCATCCTGGGAGGCGATCCATTCCAGCCCGCAAAGCTCGGGCGCTACTTCCGGTCCGCTGATGCGCAGGCGCGAAAACCCGCCCTGCGGCTTGCGCAGGGCTTGAAAATCCCCATCGAAGGCGATCTTCCCCGCGGATAACAGTATGATCCTTTGGGCCATGGCCTCCAGATCGTCCATGTCATGGCTGGTGACGATCACCGTCGTGCCGGCTTCCCTGTTCACCTTTTTGAGGAACTCAATGAGCATTCGCTTGGCCAGCACATCCAGCCCCAGGGTGGGCTCATCCAGAAAGAGTACTTCCGGACTGTGCAAAAGTAGCATCCCCAAGTCTGCCCGCATCCGCTGCCCCAGGCTCAATTCCCGGGCAAAGGTGTGCAAAAGGTCCTTCAGATCCAGCAGTTCCGTGACCATATCAAGGTTTTCTTGATAAACACTATCAGGAATGTTCCATACACTCTTTTTCCACTCGTAGCTGGTGATCACGGGATGGTCGCCCCAGAGTTCCGTGCGCTGGCCAAAGAGCACGCCGATGCGCCGCATGAGCCTCACCCGGTCCCGGGCCGGGCTCATATTAAGCACCGTCACCTGCCCGATCGTGGGCTGCAGGATGCCGGAGAGGATCTTGATGGTGGTGCTTTTGCCCGCACCGTTTGCCCCGGCGTAGGCTACGAATTCTCCCTTATGCACCTGAAGGGAAAGGCGGTCCAGCGCCTTGACCTCCCTCTTTTCGGGGCGGATCAGGTTCTTCACGATGTCCTTCCATTGGCCGCTGCGCTGCCACTGGGTATAGATCTTGCTGACCTCAGCGATGTCCAAAACCGGAGTACCTTGGTGAACCATGGGTTGCATAATACTTCATTCCTTTCCGAAACAGCTGTACGGCAAGCAGCCCAAAGACTGCCGCTGCAATAAATGTGAGGGCCGGAAAAAACGGCGTTTGCGGAGCATTGGAAAGCCCCCCCAGCAGGCCGAGGCTTGGGAGCCATCCCGCCAGCCCCACAGGAACTACCGTGCAAAATACCGCCTGCCACAATACTCCCATCCCGCCCAGGGGGTAGCGCTTCAGTTCCCCAAACAGCCCGTGTACCAGCGAGGCCGATTCCTCCGCCGCCACCGGCGCCCAGAAGGCAATGCAAGAGACAAGGTACACGCAGGCCAATAGCAGCAGTGCGGAAGCGATAAGGCTTACAATCAATAGCAGCAGCCATCCAGGCGTGATCGCAAGGCCCAGGCGGCTTATGGCATAAGCAGTCAGGCCTATCCCGCACAGCAGGCTGCCGGAACCGGATACGGGGGAAAACCCGCCCGTCATCAGCTGCATCCACAAGGGCACCGGCTGGATCATGTTGTGGTCCAGCTGCCCCCGGCCGATGGTCCGGCTGATCTGCCCGAAGTTATAGCCCGCAAAAAATAGCATGTGCATGCCGTCGCCCAGCATGGCGTAGCCCAGCATGAATAAAAGCTGGTCCTGCGTCAGCCCGCCGATGCCGCCGAAACGTTCCGCCAGGATGAATACCCCGGCCATGGACGCTCCGGCACTGACCAGGTCTGTACAGATCTGCAAAAGGCAGTACCTGGTATCCCGCAAAAACCATTTCAGGTCCATTCCGCCGTAAACGCGGTACAGGCGAAAAAGCATCCTCACCTTATCCGCCATAGGAGATCATCCTTTCCTCGCTCTTTTTGAAGGTATACAAGGCCAGCGGCCATAAAACAAGATTCCAGCCCGCCTGAAGCAAAAGCAATGGGAGCGTGTCCCCCTGCCCCACGTACAGGCTCAAGGGCGCGTGGGCGATGGAGCCCATGGGCAAAAGTGCCAGCACACGGCCTAAGGCCGGCGGCATCAGGGAAAAGGGAATCAGCGCCCCTGAGAGGATCGCGAAAACCGCCTCCCGAATTTGCGTGGCCGCCCAGCAGCCGTTTTTCATGCGCATGGCAAGAGACGCGAACAAAAAGTCAATGGCGAATCCCAGTGAGGCGCTCATGACCAGGCTGAAAAGCGCCGTCAAGCCGCCCCAGCCGCTTGCGGGCAGGGGAGAAATCCCCATCAGCGGCGACAGGAGCCACACCGGCAGGCCATACAGAAGGAACACCGGCAGCCACCATCGTCCTATCGTTTCCGCAATCAGGCTGCTCATGACCTTCATGGGCCGGGTATAGCGAAGGATGATGGAGCCTTCCCACAGCGCAGAGGTTGCAGGGGTGATGATGTCCAGCTGCTGGCGCAGGACCGAGGCCATCAGCGTATAGGTGAGCAAATGTTTTAAGTCCATCCCGCCCAGGTCCGCCCCGCCTGCCGCCAGGGAGCGCCAGATCAGCGTGAGCAACAAAAACTGCAAAAAACGCAGCGCGTATTCCCCCATCACCTGAAAGAGATTCCCGTCAAACGCCTGACGCGCGCTTAGGGAAATCACGGCACGGATCCCTCTTCCCTGGGAGAACTTTTCTCTGGACTGCATATGCATACATTCCTTTCGATCCGAAGGTTCCCAAGGGGCGATTGAAAAGCCCTTTGGTCGCGCCCGCAGGCGCAAAATCCTTTATTCAAATCCTCATAAGGATAAAAAATCCCGGGGGCGACGAAAGCCGCTCCCGGGCATGAAGACGATTCCAAGCTTCTCCCTGAATATTACAGGGGCAAAGCGAGGCTCATACCGGAGGGGAAGCGCTTTTTATGCCGCAAATGGACATACGAATGCCCGAACAGGCCAAAGACACCTGTTTGCACGGCCACTTCCCCGATATTCTGCCAGATGGCGGAATCCTTCATGGGTTCCCTGCGGGTCATGCGCTCACCTCCTTGCTCAAGTATTTCCGATGGATACTATATCATCGGGCCAAATTCCTGTCAAGCAGGGTCCATCCAAATTATTCAAAATAATTTGCAAAACCCTATTGCAATTGACGCAGCGTCAAATGATACAATGAACGCGAGATATCTCAAAGAACACTATGGGAGGGCAACATGGAGGAACGGATCGCCATACAGGAATTGTCGGAACAGCTGGGGCTTACGAGCCGCACACTGCGGCACTGGGAAGCGGAAGGGCTCTTTGCAAGCCTTCGGGACCCGGATTCCGGCTGGAGAAACTACGACAGCCGCAGTCTCGCACGCATCCATCTGACCGCATTGCTCCGGCGCTATGATATCGCACTCAAGGATATCAAAAAGGTACTGGATAGCAATTCCTGCGAAACACTGTACGAGGTGATCCGGCAGTATATCGACGCGCTTCATGATCAGACGCGTATGAACAAGGCTGCGCAAAGATCCCTGGAAGCCCTTTTGTCATTCCTTACCGACCTGCGGGGCGAAAAGCTCTCGCAGTTAACCCTGACAGGCATCCCGGAAGATCTGCCTTCGATAACAGATCAAACATTTGAAGAGGAGGACCCGATCATGTTGGAACCTATGGCAAAAGACATCCATGTAAACTTTGTTACGCTGCCCCCCATGCGGGCCGCATACCATATCACTGTCAGCGAATCTCCGGAGGGGGAGGCCTTGGCGGCTGTGACCGGCTGGCTGAAGGAGCAAAATCTTCTGGGCACCGCCCGGATCTTTGGCGGTGACATGCCTCCCCTGCCCGATGGCAGCGGGAAACCCTACGGCTACGGCGTGCTGGCATCCATCCCCGAAAGCGTGCAGGTCAATAGCCCGCTTAAGGAAATGCGCGTGCCCGGGGGACTGTACGCGGTCGCACAAAGCAGCGACGATATCGGCGGCTCCTGGAAAAAGCTGATGAAGTACCTGGCCGCACATGAGGAATACACGCCGGACAAAAGCCGTCCGTGCTTTGAAGAGCACATCCGCAACGACGCGCCCGAAGGCAGCGGCCATGAATACTTTCTGCTGCTCATGGAACCGGTGAAAAAGAAATAAAGCAGCCCGCATCATCAAAAAGCCCCTCTTTTGCATGGCAAAAGAGGGGCTTTGCTACAAGTGCTGCATCGATGAAATGACAACGCTATTTTATCAGTTGTTACTTCACAGCCATGTGTTCCAGCTCTCCGCTATGGCGGGGGCTTGTGTTGATCACCTGGATGGCGCTGAGCAATGCCATGGTAACATCCGCCTGAAGCTGCGTCTTCATGGTCTCATAGCGCGAATACACATCGCCGCTGACGCTGACGACATACTTGGGCGGCAGCCTGTTCAGCGTCATCGCCAGAACATCTGCGCGGCACCTGTCACAGCTGCAGACAGCCCCACTGCTCATGTATTCATCCAGCTTGCTGCTTACCAATTCCTCCATGATGTTCTTGGGGAAGAACCTGGACTCCATATCACACAGCCCCTTTCATGGCTTTGGGCCCGGCGCTATGCGCAGGGCAGTATGCCCGTTTGTATTTGCTCCTGCAAAACGATCCCATGTCCTCATGGCAATATTTTGCCACAAATGGAAGCTCATGTAAAGAGGGTCATAAGATTTTCAGGCTTCTTCCTGATCAAAGGGCAGAAGCACGCGGTTGTGCCCATCCTCCCACAGCCGTTCCAGGTTGTAGAAGCTGCGCTCCTCCTGGTGGAAAATATGGACCATCACGGTGCCGTAATCCAGCACGATCCACCGGCCCTCGTTGTGCCCTTCCTTCCTGCGCAGCTGGACTCCCTCCTCCGCCAGGCGGTCGTCTACCTCCTGAGCCAGCGCCTTTACCTGGATGGCCGAGCGGCCTGTGGCGATTACCAGATAATCGGCAAGGATGGTCAGGTGCCCCACTTCCAGCACCACAATGTCCCGCGCCTTCTTGTCATACAGGATTTCCGCGATCTTCCGGGCCAGCGAGCCTTCCGTCATTCATGCTCCTCCTTGGTGTTCATACCATTCCGTTTTTGCGTTCCCCTTGCCCAAAGCAGCGTCTTTTCCGTGGCGGGATGCAGGCTTTTCCCCCGCCCACGGACGTAGTCGGCAGTGCTTGTAAGTGATAGTGCCACCGCGCCTTTCAGGTCAGCCTCGGCATGCAGGCGGATCTTTGTAAGTTCTGGATATGTTTCCCGGCTGGGTTCTATCTTATCCGCCAGGTATACGATCATTTCCAGCTTGCTCATACCCGGCCGGCCCAGGGTGTGCCAGGCGATGGCGGAAAGCACCTGCTCATCACCAATACCATATGTTTCCCGGGCCAGATATGCGCCTACCAGCGCATGCAGCAGTGACCCTGAGGCCATGATAGATGGGTCATCCGTCAGGCTGTTTGCCTTGGCGATCTTCTGCATCTGGATAAGCGGCATACCCTTTGCGCAGTCGTGAAA
>JAEWAH010000038.1 GCA_023391725.1 Bacillota bacterium
ATCATCAGGGAGGGGTACAGCCAGCGGCTGGACGGACTCCGGCTGGCCGCCACCAATGGCAAACAGTGGATACTGGATCTGGAGGCCAAGGAGCGCCAGGAAACGGGCATCAAAAACCTGCGCATCGAGTACAACCGGGTGTTCGGCTATTATATCGAAGTGACCAAGTCCAACTATGAGCTGGTGCCTCTTCGGTACATGCGCAAGCAGACGCTGGCCAACAGCGAGCGGTACATAACCCCGGAGCTTCGGGAGATCGAGCAGAAGATCATGGGCGCCCAGGAGCAGTCCGTGCGGCTGGAACTGGAGCTGTTCACCGATTTGCGGGAACATATCGCCACACTCATCGCCCCCATGCAGGGCACGGCCTTGGGCCTCAAGACACTTGATGCGCTTGTATCCCTGGCTAAGGTGGCGGGGAACAACCATTACGCAAGGCCGCAGCTCACTGACGACGGGGAGCTCACCATCCTGGACGGGCGGCACCCGGTGGTGGAGCAAACGCTGCGGGACGGGGAATTTGTTCCCAACGATACCTTCATGAACGACGAAAATCAGCGCATGCTGATCATCACCGGGCCCAATATGGCCGGGAAAAGCACCTATATGCGCCAGGTGGCGTTAATCGTGCTCATGGCCCACATCGGCAGCTTCGTCCCGGCCCGGGAGGCTACAATCCCCGTGGTGGACAGGATCTTTACCCGCGTTGGCGCCTCCGATGATCTTGCCAGCGGCCAGTCCACCTTTATGGTGGAAATGTCGGAAGTGGCCTACATTCTGCGCAACGCCACGGCAAAGTCGTTGGTGATTCTGGATGAGATAGGCCGGGGCACCAGCACCTTCGACGGGCTTTCCATCGCCTGGGCGGTGGTGGAATACTTGTGCGACAAGCAAAAGTCCGGCGCAAAAACGCTGTTTGCCACCCACTATCACGAACTTTCCGAACTGGAAGGCCGATTGGAAGGCGTGGAGAATTACTGCATCTCCGTCAAGGAACATGGGGAGGACGTCATCTTCCTTCGCAAGATCCTGCGTGGTGGCGCGGACAAGAGCTTCGGCGTGCATGTGGCACGGCTGGCCGGGGTGCCCCAGCCGGTCTTGATGCGTGCCCATGAGATACAGGCCCGGTTGGAAGCATCAGACATCAATCAAAACACCATCGGCCAGAACATCATGGAAGACGGGAGAAAGACAGGCAGCCAGCAGGTAGGCCTGTTCAACTTTGCCCAGACGGAACTTGTTGAGGAGTTGCGCAATCTTGATGTGATGGCCTTAACGCCCATGGACGCCATCAACCATCTGTTCCGCCTTCGTGAAAAGGCACGCAAGCTGTAAAGGAGGGCATCATGCGGTCCATTGAACGGCTGTCGCCGGAAGTCATAGGCAAAATCGCCGCGGGCGAAGTGGTGGAGCGTCCTGCCGCCGCCATCAAGGAAATGGTGGAAAACAGCATGGATGCCGGAGCCAGCGCCGTCACGGTGGAGATTCGTGATGGGGGAATCTCCTACATCCGGGTGACGGATAACGGCAGCGGCATCCTTCAGCGGGATATCCGCATGGCATTTGAGCGGCATGCTACCAGTAAGATCATCAGCTCCGAAGATCTTCATCATATAGAGACCTTGGGCTTCCGCGGGGAAGCGCTGGCTTCCATCGCTGCGGTGAGCCGCGTGACCTGTACCACCCGCGTCAAGGGAGAGGACAGCGGCATTGCCGTCGTGAATGAAGGCGGCGATATAAAGGAAATAAGGGAGGCCGCCTGCCCGGAAGGCACCACTTTTACTGTCCGGGATCTTTTCTTCAATACTCCGGTCCGATTGAAATTTCTGAAAAAACCCGCGGCGGAGGCTGCACTTGTATCCGACCTCATTATGCGGCTGATTCTTTCTAACCCTACCATTTCCTTCCGCCTGATCCAGGAGGGGAAAACCATTTACCACAGCCCCGGGGATGGCAAGCTGGAATCCGCAGTGTTCAGCATCTACGGCAAAGAAATGCTCAAATCCATGCGCTATGTCACTGACATGGCCCAGGGGATTCTGCTGGAAGGCTATGTGGGTATTGGCGACAGCGCCCGGGGCACACGCAGCCATCAGTCCTTTTTTATCAATGGCCGCTATATGAAAAGTCAGCTTTTGACCCAGGCCTTGGAACAGGGCTGCCGGGAGCGGGTGACCATCGGCCATTTTCCCACCTGTGTATTACATCTTAAAATGCCCTTGGAAGCGGTGGATGTAAACGTGCATCCCAATAAAATGGAAGTCCGCTTTCAAAACGAGACTGCTGTCTTTGAAGCCGTGCGGGATATGATCTTTGATGTATTGCGCAGGGACGAAGCACTGACCAATATTCCAGAAATGACGCTTTCACCTGATGAATCGGCACGCCCGGCCTTTACGAACCGGGTGATGATAGCAAATCCGACCACAAGTAGACCGGAATCTGAAAAAGCAATACCAAAGTCTGAACCCGTAAGCACTTTACTTAGAGAAAGTAGACCGAATTCCACTCAAGTTATTGCGGAACAAAATGCGCCGAACGCCAAGCCATTCAACAGCCAACAGAATCCCATTATAATGCCAGTCAAGGGAGGGGAAGCGCGGCCCGTTTTCAGGGAAACCTATATGCCCGCTCCGCCTCCAAAGCCGATTCCGACGGAGCAGACAGAGCTTGAAGCCAAGCCAAAAAGCTCCCTTGAACAACAGCAGATATCCCCCCCTGCCGCGGAAGAAACAGTGCAGTCTGTTTTGGTTGAAAAGCATACAAAGCTCGAGATTCATATCCTGGGCGTTGTTTTTCAAACCTATATCCTGATAGAATACGGGGACCAGCTTTTGCTCATCGACCAGCATGCCGCCCATGAGCGGCTGCTTTTTGATCAGATGATGAGGGCCTATGACCATCACAAAGCTGCCCAGACGCTGCTTGTGCCCCAGGCGGTGCAATTGACCCATCGGGAGCAGGAAACGCTTCGGGAGAATCAGGAAGCTTTGGAGGCAAGCGGCTTTGAGATATCCTCCTTTGGGGATCATGCCGTCCAGGTCCGGGCAGTACCGCTGATTCTGGGTCAGCCCCAGGCCAAGAGCTTTTTACTGGAGGTGCTGGACCAATTGGAGGCCATGCGTGGCCTGAATACCCTGGAAAAGCGGCGCACCGCCATCTTGCAGATGGCCTGCAAGCGCGCCGTAAAGGGCGGGGAGCGTTTGCCCATGGTGGAGATTGAAGACCTGGTGCATAGGGCTACAGAAACAGGCGTCACGCCCACCTGCCCACATGGGCGGCCATTGGTAGTGGCCATCACCCATCAGGAACTAGACAAACGGTTCAAGCGCATTCAATAGCGGGGAGGGTTCCGTTCCGTGTCAAAACCGCCCCTGATCGTTCTGGCTGGGCCTACCGCCAGCGGCAAGACCAGCCTTTCCATCGCCCTGGCCCACCGCCTGGACGCTGAGATCGTAGCCATGGATTCCATGCAAGTCTACCGCCATATGGACATCGGCACCGCCAAGCCCACTATCAAGGAGCAGGAAGGTATCCCGCACCACATGCTGGATGTGGCGGATCCCCGGGATGCCTATTCTGTGGCGGAATATGTGTCGGCGGCAAAGGCTTGCATAGCAGACATCCATGCAAGGGGCAGGATTCCGCTTATGGTGGGGGGCACAGGGCTGTATTTGAAGGCGCTGACTACTCCCATGGCGCTAGGAAACACCCAAAGTGATCCGGAATTGCGAGCCCGGCTTGAAACCATTGCACAGGCGGAAAACGGGCCGCAGGTCCTGCACGAAAAGCTTTCACGGATAGATCCGAATACCGCGCAGCGGCTGCATCCAAACGATATTAGGCGCGTGATCCGGGCATTGGAAGTCTTTGAACTCACTGGCATACCGCTTTCACGTCAGCAGCCCGAACAGGGAGAGGAGAGTCCCTACAGCCTGTGCGTGCTAGGGCTTAAAATGGACCGGGAGAAACTGTATAGCCGCATCGAGGAGCGGGTCGATCTGATGATGGCGCAGGGACTGCAAAAGGAAGTGGAAAGCCTGCTGCAAATGGGCGTTTCACCTCATGCTCAGGCTATGCAGGGATTGGGTTATAAGGAGCTTGTGCCGGTGGTGATGGGGGAGTCGCCTCGCCCTGTGGCAGTTGATGCCATCAAGCTTGGTACGCGCCATTACGCCAAGCGGCAGATGACCTGGTTTCGCTCCACAAAGGACATTTTTTGGCTGGACGCATTGGCGCCAGACTGCTTTGAGCAGGCTCTTGCGCATGTTTCCACCATTTTACGGGCTCAGGAAGAAAGTAATTGTTTGTAAGAGGGATGTACATGACAGATATTCAAAAACTGATGAACCAGGCGCAAAAAGAATGCGAAGCCGCCTTTGCCTCACTGGAAGCGATGGAAGAGGAAAATACCCAGCGGGTATTGGAAATATTTAAGAAACACCAATTAGCCGGCCGCCACTTTGCGCCTACCACCGGCTACGGATACGGGGATATCGGCCGGGATACGCTGGAAGCGATATTTGCGGATGTGTTCGGCACAGAGGCGGCCATCGTCCGCCCACAGATCGCCTCCGGGACCCATGCGCTGTCCCTGTGCCTGTTTGGTTTGCTCCTCCCGGGGGATCATCTTCTCTCCGCTTCCGGCAAGCCCTACGACACGCTGGAAGAAGTTATCGGGATATCGGGAAAAGCTCCCGGCTCCCTTGCGGAAATGGGCGTCTCCTACAGCCATGTGGAACTGAGCAACGAAGGATATCTTGATCTTACGGCTATCCGCAGCGCCATAAAGCCCAATACCAAAGTGGTGATGGTGCAGCGCAGCCGTGGCTACGCTTGGCGCAATTCCTTACAGCCCAAGGACATCACGCCACTAAAAGAGATGCTGCACCAGGAGTTTCCGCAGGTGCTTTTGATGGTGGACAACTGCTACGGCGAGTTTGTTCAAACAAGCGAGCCTACCCATCACGGCGCTGATATTTGTGTAGGAAGCCTCATAAAAAATCCCGGCGGCGGCTTGGCTCCTACGGGAGGCTACATCGCAGGGCCGTTAAAAAGCATTCAGCGGATCGCCGCCCGGCTCACTGCCCCCGGTGTGGGGCAGGAGGTGGGCTCCTATGCGGGCAGTTACCAGCCCTTTTACCAAGGGCTCTTCCTGGCGCCCCATACGGTGGTCCAGGCAGTGAAAACGGCTATCCTGGCTGCCCGCATCTTTGAACTTCTGGGGATGAAGACTACGCCCTCCGCCTCTTCGCCCCGGTCGGATATCATCCAGGCCATCGAAATGGGCTCTCCCGAACGTCTCATCGCCTTCTGCCAGGGGATCCAGGCATCCTCCCCCGTGGATAGCATGGCTGTGCCTGAACCCTGGGACATGCCGGGCTATCAGGACCAGGTGATCATGGCTGCAGGAACATTTGTGGCCGGGGCTTCCATCGAACTTAGCGCCGACGCGCCTATGCGCGAGCCCTACATCGCCTATCTGCAAGGTTCCCTCACTTATAGCCACGGGAAAACAGCATTGAAAAACGCGCTCCTTCACATGCAGGGCGCAGGCTGTCTATAATCCTCTTGGATCTTTCATGTTTACCCCCGCTCCCGTCATATAATTGGCAGAAGGGAGTGGGGGTTATATGTCATATCGTCCTTTGCCCAAGGCCAGCGTAGCGCCAATGCATGTTGTCCATCGAAAGCCTATGGGGGAACCTATAAAGAAGCCGCCTATAAAGCCAGAAAAGAAAAAAGAAAAGAAAGAAAGCTTTGCTTGGCTGCACTCCGGCAAGACGCGCTTTGCGGAAAAGCTGACCCGTAATGTGGCCATTGCAGCGGCTATCCTGCTGTGCGCCGTTGCCATCAGAAACGGCGCGCTTCCTCAGGCGCAGGATGTGTTTTCGGCTGTACAGCAAAGCGTTAATATGAATCTGGACGAGACCCTGGGTAAGCTCACCTTTGTGAGCAGC
>JAEWAH010000046.1 GCA_023391725.1 Bacillota bacterium
GTAGAATTCGAATCTACGACACTTCGGGTATGAACCGAATGCTCTGGCCAGCTGAGCTACGTAGCCATGTTGGTTGCGGGGGGGGGACTTGAACCCCCGACCTCCGGGTTATGAGCCCGACGAGCTACCAAACTGCTCTACCCCGCGTCATGCCGTCTTTTAAGCGGCAAGGGTAATCATACTATAGTTCCGTTTTTTTGTCAACGGCCAAATGAAACTTTCTCTACACTTTGGGGCCGCCTTTCCCCACCTCCCCTTGCGACTCACCTACCTCCCGCAAAAACGCCCCCATCGCTTCGGCAATGCGCGGATGATCACGGGAGATAGTCACCACGTGGGGCATATCGTCGAGCCACAGCATGGCCTTCTTGTCACTGCGGATCCCATTCAAAATGATCTGCGCGCTGTTAGGATCAATGGTCTCATCCGCATGGGACTGCACCACAAGCACCGGGCAGGTGATGGCAAATAGATTCTGCCGCGCCAGGCGGATCAAGTGCATCAAATCCCCTACACTCGTGGTGGGAAAGCCGGGGTAGCCGTAATCATAACGCTGGTCCAGCAGCGCCTCCCGGGCGGGATCACTCTTCCAATAGGTCACGGGCATAAAAGGCGAAGCTAGGCGTGCCAAGGGGGCCAACTTGTTTTTCACCGCCAGCGGCGCGGATAGGGGGATGGCCGCCGTAACCGGCATCTGCTCCGCCAGCAAAAGCGTCAGAATCCCGCCCATAGACAGCCCTGCCACGCTCACCATTTTGCAGCGCTCTTTCAGGGAAAGGAAAGCTTCCTTGGAAGCTTGGAGCCAGGCCTGCCAGTTGACGTTTTGCATATCTTCCATGCGCGTGCCGTGGCCAGGCAGCTGGATGCCCTGCACCGTGAACCCTTGCTCATTCAGCGCCTCGCCAATCAGGCGCATATGCGCCGCGCTCCCCGTGAAACCGTGCAGCAGCAATATCCCGTGATCCCCACCCTCAAAATAAAAGGGCTGGGCGTTTTTATCAAAAAAGTTCCGCAAGGTACGCTGGGTCATGGCCTATGCCTTCCTCCCTGCCATAACGGCAGTTTGATTATACGGCATCCTCCATGCTTTGTACAGCGTCCTCCTTATCCTGAGTGGCCCTTGCGCCTAACACAGCCACCACCATCACCGTCATATCATCCTTTGGCGCGCCGCCCGCGCTAAGCAACGCGCTTCGCAAAAGCGCGTCCGCCATGCGCTGGGGATCCTGATACCCATTGCGGTCGATGGCTCGCTCCAGCGCCGAATTGTCAGGATAGGCATCCTGGATGCCATCGCTCACCAGTACTAGCATATCACCGTCATACAGCCGCAGGCGCTGGTGGATGGGCGTTACCTGTTCCAGGATGCCCAGAGGCAGCGCCGCGCCCGCAATTGGTTTTACATGATCCCCCCGTTTGAGATATGAAGTGCAAGCCCCCAGCTTCTCAATTTGTACTTCCCCCGTCCACAGGTCAACAACGCACAGGTCCACCGTGGCAAACTGGTCACCACCGGTTGCTGAAAGCATCATGCCGTTCACCGCCGTGATGGCCTGCTCCCTTGTATATCCCGCCGCCATGCATAGCGCCAGAAGCTCCAGCGTCTTTTGGCTTTCCAGGCGTGCCTGCTCCCCATGGCCCATGCCGTCGGACAGGGCGAGCAGGAAAAGCCCGCCTGGGAACCTTTCGTGAAGCACCGCGTCGCCGCTGACGGGATGTTCACCGCCCTCTGTCTGCCCGGCGCTTAGCGTTGCGCTGCCTATGCGCAGGCTAAAAGGAGGTACCTCCTCAATCAGCAGCCTGCCGCGCTCAACGGCGGCCTCCCGCATGGTAAGCTGCGCTTTTTCCTTCAGCGCCGCAAGCAGCTTGTCCGGCTGCCATTTGGTCAGGGACAGCGATTCTCCTTCAATGGCCACCTGCAAATGGCCTTCCACCTGCCTTGCAAACAGGAGCTTGCCGGGGAAGCCCATATCCCGGATAACCCGCGATACATCATAGACGGCTTTGGCGTCCCCCACCGTTTCGCCGCTGGTGGCTTCCGCCATACGCCGCACCGCCTGAGCCATGGCGGTAAGATGGGTGCGGATCATTTCCCGCTCATACCTGGCCCGGGCCTCCTGCGCCTTTTGATCGTGCCTCTCCTTGTGCGCCTGGTCCACTGCTTCCTTGAACACATGCAGACGGATGCAGCCGCAGCCGCGAAGGCTGGTCACCGCTTGCTGGAGCGCTTCCTCGCCCAGGTCCGCCTGCTCCAACACCGTTTGCATCATGGCCTTGGTCTGGGCAAAGCGCTCGTTCCAGCAGGCGTGCTTCTCTGCGCAGTTTTTGCACAAAAGCTCCGCCAGGCGCTCCGCCAGAGGAGGCTCCTCCTGCTTCACCGATAGGGGCAGCGCCTGTGCCATCCTTTCCATGGCACTCTCCCAGCGGCGCATTTGCTCAGCGGCAAAGGCGTTCTCCATGCCAGAACGAACGGGCTGCGCTGCTATGAGAAGCGCCTTGACCCTAAAGATAAGCCCTTCCCTTATTCGCAGGAACAAAAGCGCACCTGCCACTGCGGTAAGGATGCCCAGTGCCGGCTGTGCTGTCTTCTCCAAGAATATGGCCAAGAGATCCGCCAGCAAAAACAGCGCGCAGACCTCCCAGCGCTTGCCCCTGCCAAACACCAGACCAGCCAGCAGCCCTCCCAGAGCCAGCTGCACCATGCAGAGCGGGCTTTGCCCGCTGAAGGCCAAAGCCGTTCCGGAAACCAGTCCCCCGCAGACAGCCGTCGCGCTCCCGGCCGCGTGGGCCAGGCACAGGACCGTCGTCACCGCCAGCGCCTGGCCAATATTCACTGTAAATAATTCCACATAGCCTGTCCCTGTCAAAAGGACCATAAAAAGCATCAGGCAGCAAAGTTTGTCGTCCAAGGACAAGGTATGGCGGCTGCTGGTCAATACCCCCAGGCCCTGACGGAAGGCCGGAGCCGCCACCGCGCCCAGCAGTACCCCAGCACCATTAAGTAATAAGTCGCCGGGGATATTTGAAAAGGATACAGCGATCAGCCGTGGCAAAAGAGCCAGTACGGTCACAAATAAAAGGGTGATATCCCCCTTCTGCTTCCATAAGGGGCTGGTGGTAAGAAGCAGCCCGCAGCCCACATACTGCCAGATATCCAGTGGGATCCCCCATATGGCTCGCATTGCAAGGCCCGCCGCGCAGCCCACCGCGGGCCAGATCAATGAGTATCCGCAGGCGCCTAGGGTAACCACCCAGGCAGCGGCAAAGGGCGAAGGCACCTGAAAGCATTGGGAAAAAGACAAAAAGAAAGTAGTTGCCGCCAGAAGGAAGGGATTCTTTGCCGCATGCATCCAGGTGTCCAGCAGGGTCTTGAAAGAAAGCCATCGGTGCTGAAACTGCTTGGCTTTTTTTCTTTTTTCCGCAATTTCCGCCGCCTGTGCGCCGGTATTCATGCTGTACCCCCAATCCAATAGCGAAATATGTTTGGGGACAGTATACAGGAATAGATACATCGGCCGTTGTCGTACCGGAGCGCAAAGAAAGGCCCCTGTGCGCAAAAAACGACAAAGGCCTATAGTTTCGGTTTGATCAGGTTACAGCCAAAGGATGCGGCTAAGTTCGCTTTCCATCCGTTCGTTTTCAAGGCAGGCAAGCTTACTCAGGTGTTCGGCTCGCTCCTGCGGGTCGGTACGATGCTTTTTCCCGCCGTCAAGGACTTTTAGCATGGCGTTGATGCTTTGGATGTTGTAAGCCTGTACAGTGCGGATTCTTTCGCATTCGCGGCGTCTGTCGCGGAGCATGGAGCGCATCAGGTCACGGTCATAGCCTGATTTACGCAGGCTTTGTATATCCTCCAGCGAAAAGCCCAGCCTGCGCAGCCCCAGCACCGTGTCGATGTCCTGCAGCTGCTCGGGCAGGTAATAGCGGTATCCCGAGCCCGGGTCCACATGCTCTGGCCTGAACAGCCCCATGCGGTCATACAGGCGCAGCGTACGAACAGAAATGCCCGAAAAAGCCGCGAACTCGCTGATCTTCATATACATGGCCAGCCCTCCCATGTTGTGTGCTAGGATCATTATATCTTTTTGCCCCCTTCCCGGCAAGGTCGAAAAGTGGCTCTTGACTCTCCACCTGCGTCAGGGTTTACGCTCTTATCAGGGAGGGAAAAGCATGGAATACCATAGCATCCTTTATCCGGGGCAGCAACAGGAGCAGGCCGCGCAAGATTGCCCTTGGATATCTTTTTCCCAGGCAGCGCCCAAGGGACCCGTCTATGTCATGCGCGGCAACAAAATGGTACTCGCACCGAAGGGGGAAGTGCAGAGCCAGCCCAAATGGCCTTCTTTTTTCCTGGACCTTAACCTGGACCAGGTGATGGAGGCCATGGGTGTACGTGCAGAAACCGAGGCTGGCAAGGCCATGATGTTCCCATTGCCGGATATAAGCTCGATCCGCTACAGGCAGGAAATTTTTCGGGACCTGCAAAAGAGTGAGCTATACGACACAGTTTGCGCGTTCCGCACCGGGATGGGAGAGGCGTTACGCCTGCTTAAGCATGCGGGCGAAACCAACTACCCGGCGCAAAGCAGCCGGTATGTGCTGGACGCAGCTGACGCCTATATCGGAGCAGTGGACGGTTTTGCAAAAGGCCTCGAGAGCTGCGAGGCTACGTCCGAAGGTCTTCTGGCGCTGGGCCGCCACCTGCTTAAGATCACCCAAAGCCGGGAGTATGTACAGCTACGGGCGGATACAGTGCATGTCATGGAACTGATGGACAGTGTCCGTTATCAGGTGTCCATCATTAGCGGCTGCATCGAGGTCCGCTTCCCCGGCGAGGCAGATGATTATGCCCAAAGCCTTCGGGCCGCCCTCTCCGCAGGGGGTGGGCAGGACGAAGAGGCCGCCGAAGCCATCACGGCCTTTCGTGGGACAGGGATGTGCCTACTGGAGAAAAAGCTTATGGCGGTGATTAGGCAGCGGTATCAAAAGCCTTTTGAATCATGCGGGCGTTTCGCGGCCATGCATCCAGACCCCATTGACCCCGGCCTCAAGAAGTTTGCTGAGGAAGTATCCTTCTACATTCGGTATATCGATCTGATGACAAGCCTTGGAGCAAGAGGGTTCCGGTTCACGTATCCCTTTGTCGGAGAGGATGAAAGTCTGTCCCTCGCCGGGATATATGACCTGGCGCTGGCGGTACGGTCGAGCGACGCTTCCATGGTGGTGCCCAACGACCTATGCCTGCGTGATGATGAATCCGGGGCCTGCATCACCGGGGCCAACCAAGGCGGCAAAACTACCTTCCTGCGTGCCATGGGGCAGGCGGCCTTTCTGGCATCCCTGGGAATGCCCGTGGCGGCGCAAAGCGCTCAAGTGCCCCTCTTTCAGCGCTTCTTCACCCACTTTTCCCGGGAGGAGGAGAAAGGAACCGCAAACGGCAGGCTCAGGCAAGAACTGCTGGCCTTAAAGCATCTTCTTTGCTGGGCGGGCAAAGGCAGCCTGTACATGCTCAATGAGATGTTTTCCTCCACTTCAGCAAGGGACGCCTGTGGGATGACCGTCAGGGTCATCAGCCGGGCCGTAGAGTCTGGTGCCGAGGTACTCTGCGTCACCCATGTACCGGAGGCCGCAGCCGCGTGCGAAAGGATGGCAAGCTTGGTGGCGCAGGTGGACTGTGCCCAAGGGAATGCAAGGACCTACAGGATCATTCGGCAGGCAGCCGACGGCCTGGCCTGGGCCCGGGACCTGATGTACAAATACCGTTTGGACCGGGCAGTACTTAAGGAGCGGATCGAACATGGAAACTGATTTTCTGCTTTTTGACCTGAAACAAAATAGAATACCCCCCGAGGCGCGTGACAGAGGCACCGACCTGAGAGCAGGATACCTGCTGGACGCTATGGCGGATGGTGACGCCTTTGTGAGATCTGCCTGTGAGCAGGTGATGGCGTTCCCCATGAC
>JAEWAH010000064.1 GCA_023391725.1 Bacillota bacterium
GCGCAAACGATGTGCTGGCCATCGACATCGATCCTGTGGCGGTGCGGGTGGCCCGTGAAAATGTAACCCAAAACAAGCTGGATCAAATGATCCGCGTAGTGGAAGGCGATCTCACCCGGGATGTAAAGGATACCTTCGACTTGTGCACCGCCAACATCCTGGCAGATGTGATCATTATGCTGGCGACCCCGCTCAAAGAGCGCCTCACGCCCGGCGGGCTGTTTATCTGCTCCGGCATCATCATAGAGCGCGAACAGGATGTGCTGGATGGCCTTGCGGCTGCCGGCTATACCGTACTGGAAAAGCAGTACCGTGGCGCATGGGTGGCGATTGTCTCCCGGCGGGGGTAGGAAAGGAAACGGCCATGCACCGCTTTTTTATGGATGAACTGGGCATTCAAAACGGGAATGCCTACATAGAGGCTTCCGACGCCCGCCATTTAAGGCAGGTATTGCGGCTTGCTCCCGGCGATCCCGTTGTGCTGATGGACGGGAAAACGCTGTACAGCGCCATCCTCAAAGCCTTTGAGGGCGAGCGGGTGCGCTGTGCCGTAAAAGAGGAACTTCCCTCCCCCGAGGCCAAACTGCGCATCACGCTCTACCAGGGCCTGCCCAAACTGGATAAGCTGGAATGGATCATTCAGAAGAGCACCGAAGCCGGAATGATGGAGATCGTCCCGCTGGCCCTTTCCCGGTGCGTTATGAAAGTGCCGGCCACCGATGCGCAATTAAGACGTGAGCGCTGGCAGCGTATCGCCCGGGAGGCAGCCAAGCAGTCCGGGCGGGCTGCCGTTCCCGATGTGGCCCTTCCAACATCCTTTGATAAGGCTATCAACCTGCTGAAAAGTCATGAGCTGGTCCTGGTCCCCTGGGAGGAAGCAGAAGGCTTCGGCCCCCAGGGAGTCTTCAGGCGATTCCCCCACGTCCGGGATATTGCCATCGTCATCGGCCCGGAGGGCGGTATCGCCCCGGAAGAAGTTGAAAGGCTTCAAAAAGAAGCAAACGCCATCCCCATGACGTTGGGCAAACGCATCCTGCGTACGGAAACCGCCGGACTGGCCACCGCGTTCGCCCTATTGGCGTTGTGGGGAGACATGGAATAAAACCAACCCTAGTCGATGGAAATGATGTGAGTTCATGCAAACAGTCGCCTTTTATACCTTGGGTTGCAAGGTGAATCAATATGATACCCAGGCCATGCTGGAAAAGTTCCTGGAAGCAGGCTATGAGGTCGTGCCTTTTGATCAGAAGGCCGACGTGTACGTGGTGAACACCTGCACCGTCACCGGTACCGGGGACAAAAAAAGCATGCAGATGCTTCGGCGCGCCCGGCGGCAGAGCCCCAACGCGGAGATCGTGCTGGCGGGATGCCTCGCCCAGCGCATGGGCGTTGATCTTATGGATACGGGCGCCCGGCTGATCTTGGGCACACAGCGCCGGGCGGAAGTCGTAACGCTGTTGGAAGAGGCCGTGAGGGAAAACCGCCAAACGGTAGCGGTGGAATCCCTCTCCTCCGTCCCGTACGAACCCTTGTCCGTAAGTGCCCAGGAGGGGCATACAAGAGCAGTCCTGAAGATTCAGGAAGGTTGCGGCCGAAATTGCACCTACTGCATCATCCCCTCAGTCCGCGGCCCTGTACGCTCCCGCCCGCTTACCGAAATCGCCCGTGAGGCCCAGCGCCTTTCTCAGGCAGGCTTTGTGGAATTGGTGTTCACCGGCATCCACCTGGCCAGCTACGGCAAGGATTTTCAGGACGGCACGACGCTATTGGACGCCATCCGCGCCGCCCCCCGGGTCCCCGGTATTCAAAGAATCCGCCTGGGGTCCCTTGAGCCTACCATCGCCTCCCAAACATTTGTAGATGCGCTAAAAGAATTGCCCAAGGTTTGCCCCCAGTTCCACTTGGCGCTGCAGTCCGGCAGCGACGGTGTGCTCCGCCGCATGGCCCGGGGATATACAGCAAATATGTTTGAAGAAGCGGTAACCCGCCTTAGGAAGGCCTTCCCTGGTGCGGCTTTCACCACGGATATCCTCACCGGGTTCCCGGGCGAGACGGAGGAAGAATTTCAGGAGACCATGGCCGCCTGCCGCCGCATTGGCTTTGCAAGGATGCACGTCTTCCCCTATTCCCCACGGGCGGGCACGAAGGCGGCCTCCCTCCCCGTCCAGCTTTCACGCCAGGTAAAGGATCAGCGCGCCGAGCAGCTCATCGCCCTGGGCGAAGAACTGGCCGCTGCCTATCATAAAAGCCTTTTAAACACAGTGCAGCCCGTGCTTCTGGAAGAAAAACTGGCAAACGGTCATTTGCAGGGGTACACCCCTTCCTATGTGCGGGTAGAAGTGGCAATCGGCGCGCCCGGACAGATTGTAAATGTCCGCCTTGCAGAACTGCTTTCGGAAGGAATGGGCGGCATCGTTGAAGAATCATTGTGAGGCGCGCAAGATTTTTGAACTTGTCCGCGTTATATGCGTTGTGAAGGAGCGGTGACAGTGGACGACTGCTTGTTTTGCAAGATCCTCAAAGGGGACATCCCTTCCCGGAAAGTGTATGAGGACGAGCACGCCTTCGCGTTTTGGGACATCCATCCCCAGGCCCCTGTCCATGTGCTGGTGATCTCCAAGACCCATGTGAAGGATATCCTTCAAGCCGGAGAACTTGCGGACCATGAACTTGCAGCCCTCTTGAAGGCCGCGAATCAGGTCGCTAAGCTCACGGGGATTACGGAAAGCGGTTTCCGCGTGATCACCAACTGCGGTCCGGACGCATGCCAGTCCGTGCCTCACCTGCACCTGCATGTGCTGGGCGGGCGCAAGATGTCGGAAACCATGGCTTGACAGCGGCAAATTGTTCTTTTTGTGTAAACCCTTGCCGGCTGTAAGAAAAGATGGTTGACTGACATACACGAAAGCGATATAATGATTGTACGGTCGCCATCCGTCCGTCAAGCCGACGTAAGGTCCAGGCGAGATGAGCGAGGGGAGGGATAACAGTGTCCGAGGTACGTATCCGCGAGAATGAATCCCTGGAAAGCGCATTGAAGCGGTTTAAGCGTCAATGTGCCCGCGCAGGCGTTCTGGCTGAAGTTCG
>JAEWAH010000065.1 GCA_023391725.1 Bacillota bacterium
CGAGCATTATGAAAAGCCCAGCGTAAAGCGCAAGAAAAAAGCAGAGGCTGCCCGTAAGCGCAAGTACTGATTTTTCATGCCGGGCCCTTCCTTCAAACAGGAAGGGCTTTTTTGATGCCAGCATTACGATTTCGTTCCCAGGGTGAATATCACACAGCTTTATTGCCGATTATTTCACATCCCCGTGCAGGCATGTATTTATGATGGCTTCGACAAAGTGAATGACCAGCATACCGAGACCTTCCCCGACCGTACTGCGCTTCCCATGTCCCCCGTCCTTGCCTTCCCCTTGAGTAAACGACGATTTGTGAGCTGTAGGCACAACAACCAGGGAGAAGGGTGGCCCCCAAAAGGCTTCCCCTTGAGGGGAAGCTGTCGCCCGCAGGCGACTGAAGAGGTGTCACGATCGCTTTGTACCGACACCTCTTCCGCCTTCTTCGTCGGCACCTTCCCCTCAAGGGGAAGGCTTTTGGTTGGGTGATCTTCCACAACTGAAAATCAGCAGCTTGAATTCAATATGATCTCTCCGCTAAATCCTCGTTACTCTAGGGAAAGGCGCCGCCCGCAGGCGGCGGATGGGATGTTTTGCGGCGGAGAAAGTAACGCCCTCCCCTCTGCGTTATATCTCATTCAATACATCCAAAAACCCTCTTCCATATGATTTCGTCCCTACATCAGGTGAATAAATTATGAATTTGCGCAATGCTTTGCAAATTCTACGCGTTTGGGCATTGCAGTTCTATTTTCTTTTTGATATAATTTCGACAGAGCTGTGTGAAAAGAGGCTTTCATGGAATACGCCTTCCTCTTGTGGCCCCATGCCAATACAAGATATTTTGATTCCTTGCGCAAGTTGGCCCATCAGGAACTTAAGTGCATGCTGGGTGCCGCGAACATCCCGGCAGAGACTGCCTGGCAGGAGCTGGGCGGCGCGCCATGGCTTGTTGTTTCCTGCCCTCCCCTTTCCGCTTCCGCTCTGCGCTTGATATCCGGCCATTCTTCCTTTTACATGGCAGCCACCATCGAAAACGGACTGCTGCGTCCCCTTTCCATGAAGGAAAAGGATTATCTGCCTTCGGATCTTGCCGAAGTGCTCAAGTATAAGGGAAAGACAAACGCCGCTTTTACCAGGCTGATGATCAACTGTGCCCTATGCGCCAGCGCCTTTTCGCTGTCCGGGGAGCCTTTGCATATCATAGATCCCTTGTGCGGAAAAGCCACTTCCTTGTTTTGCGCACTGCAGAGGGGATACCATGCAACAGGCGTTGATATTGACAGCCGCGATCTGCAAGAAGCCGGCGATTACTTTGGCCGTTATCTTCAAATGCACCGCATCAAACATCTTAAAAATCGCGGAAGCATGACGGTGCCCGGCGCAAAAAGCGCAGTTTTCACTTCCTGGGAATTTGCAGATTCTCCTGCCCATTACACAGCGGGAGATACAAGGACATTGAAAATGATCCACGGAGATACCACTTTTACAAGTGCCCTTATGAAAGCTAATACCGCTCACCTTTTGATTGCCGACCTCCCTTACGGCGTACAGCATGCCCCCCAAGCGGGGCAGCGCGCCGGCAGCTTTTTTTCCATGCTGAAGGATGCCCTGCCCGGCTGGCGCAAGGTTTTACAGCCTGGCGGAGCCATAGCCCTTTCGTTCAATACTTACACGCTGAAAAAGGCTGATCTCAAAAGCATGATTGCCGATACCGGCTTTACCGTGCTTACAGCACCCCCGTATGATGATTTTGACCACTGGGTGGAACAGGCCGTTCAACGGGACCTTGTGATAGCGCGAAAAGACTGATCCTCTGATTTTCATGCATAAAACGCATGTATTGCGCATAGCGTACCTACATGCACATCTCTGCCGTTTGAGCACATTACACGCCATATTTCGAGGAGGATATACCGCTCATGCTGGATCTTCAATCCATGACCGTTCTTTCTTTGAGGAAGCTTGCCCGGGAAAAGGGCATCAAACTTAGCGCTGGCCTTGACAAAGAAGGCATCATTGCGCGCATTACTGCCGCCCTATCGGATGCCCCAAATCCCGATGCGCCTGTTCAGGAGGTTGTCTCCTCCCGGGAAGAGTTCGTGCCCGCTCCCGATGAAAGAGCTTCTTCCCCTAAGAAAGCCGCTTTGGATTTAACGGATGAGGAAGATGATGAAGCGGCCTTCCGCGAGGGCAGTGAAAACGATGACGGGGAAATCGACCGTTCTTCTTCCGCCCGTTCTTCCGCCGCCCAGGAAAAGCCCGCCGAAGGGCCGGTCTATAAGGCTGCCTGGACGAATCCACAATATAATGCCCGTTCCAGCACGGGGCCGGTCTATTCCAGCAAGCCCGCTTGGCAGGCCCGCTCCTTCACCCAGCCCTCTTTTAAGGCCCCCGCCACGCGCCAGGACCCCGTTCGGTCCGCACCGCCCGCCCGGCCTGCGGGATATACTCCCCGTTTTGGCCCCGATGCGCCCGATGTCCCCGAAACTGCGGCCCCTTCCCGCATGCTCCCCGCTGCGCCGCCTCCCGCCGCGCCCGCGCGAAGGGAAGCGCCCGAGGTTGAGCAGGAAAGCTACAGGCCCGCACCGCGTCAGGAAGGCTACCGCCCCGCACAAAGAGGCGGCGAAGTCCTGCGCCCAGCCTACCGGGGCGATACTTATCGCCCCGACACTTATAGGCCCGACGTCTACCGCCAGGATACCTACCGCCAGGATGGGTACCGTTCGGAAGGATACAGGCAGGAAGTTCCCCAGGCCGACCCCTACAGGCAGGAGCGGGAACCCTACAGGCAGGAGTCCTTCCGCCCGGAAAGCACCTACCGGCAGGAAACTTATTTCCGCCCCAGGCGTGATACGGGCTATTACAACCGGGAATTGGGCACCTCCAACCCCGCTGTGCCGGAGATGCTGGCCACCGGGGAATGCGGCGACGGCAGCGGCATCCTGGAGATCCATCCCGAAGGCTACGGCTTTTTACGGGCCGAAAACTTCCTGCCCGGCAGCAAGGATGTATATGTCTCCATCGCCCAGATCCGGCGCTTCGGCCTGCGCACGGGCGACCACATCACCGGCAAGACCAGGCCCCAGCGGGAAGGCGACAAATACAGCGCACTTTTGTACATCACGGATGTGAACGGCGTTGCCCCGGATGATTTGCGCGACCGGGTCACCTTTGATGATTTGACCCCCATTTATCCCAACAAGCGGATCACCTTGGAGAACACCGCCAATAATTCCGATTTGGCTATCCGCCTGGTGGACCTGATCGCCCCCATCGGCTTTGGCCAGCGGGCGCTGATCGTGGCCCCGCCCAAGGCGGGCAAGACCACCATCCTATCAAAGATCGCCAACGCCATTACCCGCAACTACCCCGATGTGCACGTGATGGTGCTGCTTGTGGATGAGCGGCCCGAGGAAGTCACCGATCTTCGGGAATCCATCCAGGGCGAGGTATTGGCCTCCACTTTCGATGAGCTGCCGGAGAACCACATCCGCCTGGCTGAAATGGTGCTGGAACGCGCCCAGCGCCTGGTGGAGCAGAAAAAGGACGTGGTGGTGCTTATGGACAGCATCACGCGCCTGAGCCGCGCCTACAACGCCGTGGCGCCGCAGACTGGCCGGGCCTTGTCCGGCGGGCTTGCCCCGGGAGTCCTTCACAAGCCCAAGCGCTTCTTTGGCGCTGCCAGGAACGTGAAGGAAGGCGGAAGCCTCACGGTGATCGCCACAGCCTTGGTGGAGACCGGTTCAAGGATGGATGATATCATTTTTGAGGAATTCAAGGGCACCGGTAACATGGAACTGGTGCTTGACCGCGAACTTTCCGAAAAGCGCGTCTTCCCCGCAGTGAATCTGCAAAAGAGCGGTACCCGGCGCGAGGAACTGCTGCTCAGCCAAAAGGAACTGGACGGTGTGCGCTCCATCCGGGGCGTTCTGTCCTCGGCCAATGCCAAGGACGCCACGGAGCAAGTCTTGTCCATGATGGAAAAGACCAAAACCAACGCCGATCTGTTTGCCCGGCTTCAGGATTGGATCACCATGTGGGAAAAGAGCGGCTTTGTTCTGCAACGGTAAAGCAACGTTGCACCCCCGAAGATCCAGGGTGTTAGGATCGCCCTGGTCGCTCCCGCAGGAGCGTAATTCGAACAAAAATACATTTTGTCAAATTTGTCAATAAGGGCACTTGCAAACTCTCTATGACTATGATAAAATACTTTCTGCGGCTGTTTTCAGCCAATGAGCACATGCGCGAAAGAGGTGAAATGCATGAAAGATAAAATCCATCCCAATTATGGGAAGGCCACCGTCCGCTGCGTGTGCGGTGAAACCTTTGAAACCGGTTCGGTGAAAAAGGAACTGAAGGTGGAAATCTGCTCCAAGTGCCATCCCTTCTACACAGGTAAGCAGAAGTTGGTGGATACCGGCGGGCGTGTCGATCGCTTCAAGAAGCGTTTCGGAATGTAGTATAC
>JAEWAH010000073.1 GCA_023391725.1 Bacillota bacterium
CTTCAAAACCGGTCTGAAGGCCGGGATGACATCAAGAATATTCAAAAAATGTCCGTGGAGGAAGTATACGCGGTTTTAAAAACAAGCGACCAGGGGCTAAAACCCGACCAGGCGGCGGAGCTTTTGAAGGAACACGGAAAAAACGTGCTCCGGGAGAAAAAGGGCAAGCCTCTGATTTTGCGGTTTTTGGGGAATTTTACGCACCTGATGGCCATTCTTTTATGGTTTGGCGGCCTCGTGGGACTTATTGCCCAGATGCCCCAATTAGCCATCGCCATCTGGCTGGTGAACATCATCAACGGTCTTTTCAGCTTCTGGCAGGAATTTAGGGCCGAGAAAGCCACGGATGCTTTGAAGCAGCTGCTTCCCGCCTACGCCCGGGTGGTGCGCGGCGGGGAGGAGCAGCGCATCCTGGCCGAAGACCTGACGCCGGGGGATATCCTGCTTTTGTCCGAGGGCGACCGCATCAGCGCGGACTGCCGCCTGGTGGACGACAATGACCTGCGGGTGAACCAGTCGACGCTCACCGGGGAATCCAACCCCGTGCACAAGGGCAGGGACGCCGTCTTCCGGGATGACCTTACCCGGGCCGAGCAGCCTAATATGGTGTTTGCCGGGACCACCGTCTCCGCGGGCACCGGTCGCGCTGTCGTCTATGCCACGGGCATGGACACGGAGTTCGGGAAGATCGCGGGGCTTACGCAGACCGTGAAGGAAGAGCCCAGCCCCCTGCAAAAGGAGTTGAACCGTGTAACCAAAATCGTTACGGTGATGGCCGTGAGCATCGGCATTTTCTTCTTTATTGCCGCGGTGCTGGTTGCCGGAGCAAACCTGGCCGAAAGCTTTATTTTTGCTATGGGCATGATTGTAGCTTTTGTACCGGAAGGGCTTTTGCCCACGGTGACGCTGTCTCTGGCCATGGGCGTACAGCGCATGGCAAAGCGCAACGCCCTGATCAAGCGCCTTTCCGCCGTGGAGACGCTGGGCTGCACCACTGTTATCTGCACGGACAAAACGGGAACGCTCACGCAAAACGAAATGACGGTCAGTAATGTATGGATGGTTGACCATAAATTTGATGTGACCGGGGTTGGCTACAGCTCCGAAGGCCGGATAGAGGAGGCAGGCAAGCCTACCGACCTCAAAGATGAAGGGCTTAGGATGCTACTCAGTTCCGCCGGGCTGTGCAACAACGCCCGCCTCATCCCGCCGGGGGAGGAAACATCCCGCTGGACGGTGCTGGGCGACCCCACCGAAGCCGCGCTTCTGGTTTTGGCTCAAAAGGGCGGGCTGGACCTTGCGGAACTTTCCCAAACCTTGCCAAGGCTTCGGCAACTGCCCTTTGATTCCGGGCGTAAACGCATGAGCACCATCCACCCTTTAAAGGGGGCGGAGCAGGTCGCTTATATCAAGGGTGCGCCGAAGGAAGTTTTGGAACTATGCACGAATATATACAAAAACGGGCAGGAGATGCCCATCGATGAATCTGAGCGCCAAAGGGCCATGGAGGCCAACGACGAATATGCCCGTAATGGCCTGCGCGTTTTGGCCATTGCTGTCCGGCGCATGCAAAGGGAGGGCCTGCCCGCAGGCCTGAGCGGCTACACGCCTGAACTTGTGGAGCGGGAGATGACGTTCCTGGGCCTTGTGGCCATGGCGGATCCCCCGCGGCCCGAGGTTGCTGATGCGGTGGGCAGGTGCCACCGTGCCGGCATCCGTATCATCATGATTACGGGCGACTATGGCCTGACCGCCGAAAGTATCGCGCGGCGCATCGGCATCGTAAGCGGCGAACGGCCCCGCATCGTCACGGGTCTGGAGCTTGCGCAGATGGATGAACCGACCCTTCAGGAAGCGCTCAAGGGTGAAGTAATCTTTGCCCGCGTGGCTCCGGAGCAAAAGCTGCAGGTCGTCAGCGCCCTGCAGGACATGGGTCAGGTGGTGGCTGTGACGGGCGACGGCGTAAACGATTCGCCGGCGCTAAAAAAGGCAGACATCGGCGTGGCCATGGGCATCTCTGGCACCGACGTAGCCAAAGAGGCCGCGGACATGATCCTGACCGACGACAACTTCGCCTCCATCGTCAACGCCGTGGAGGAAGGCCGGGCCGTGTACAACAACCTGCGCCGGTTTGCCACCTATATTTTCAACAGCAACGTGCCCGAGGCCGTGCCATTCATTTTCTATCTGTTCTCCCGGGGAGCCATCCCGCTGCCGCTGACAGTCATGCAGGTATTGACCATCGACCTTGGCACCGACATGGTTCCTGCTATCGCCCTTGGCGCGGAACTGCCAGAGGCCGGGATCATGGACGCCCCGCCCCGTTCCCAGAAAGAACCGTTGCTCAGCCGCAAAGTGCTCGTACGGGCCATGCTCTGGTACGGTATCCTGGAGTCGGCCGTCTGCATGCTGGCTTATTATTTTGCGAACGCTGTGCACGGCTGGCCCGGCGTGCCTTTGGCGGATTCCGGCATCATCTACCGCATGGCCACCACCATGACGCTGGGCGCCATCGTTGCTTGCCAGATCGGCGTGGTATTCAACTGCCGCACAGACCGCACCTCCGTATTCAAAATCGGGTTTTTCTCAAACAAACTGGTGCTGGTTGGCATTGCTGTGGAATTGACTCTTTTGAGTTTGCTCATGTATCTGCCGTTCCTGCACGACCTTTTCAATACCGCGCCGCTTGGGATGCGGGAATGGGGATTCCTTTTGATCTGGCCTTTTGTGATTTTCCTGATCGACGAATCGCGCAAGGCTATCATCCGCATGCGGGCAAAGCATGCTTTGGAACGGTCAAGATAGATTGGGGCGGGAGGTTTGCACATGAAGATTATTGTAGTAGGATGTGGGCGCATTGGAGCCGGGCTGGCGCAGTTTTTGTGCCAGGCGGGCCATGCGGTCACCGTTGTGGATTCGGATGAGTCTGCTTTCAGGCAGTTGGGCCCATCCTTCAAAGGCAAGACTGTTACAGGCGTAGGCTTTGACCGGGACGTGCTGCTTGCGGCAAAGATCGACCGGGCCGACGCGCTGGCGGCCGTCACATCAAGCGACGAGTCCAACGCGGTCATCGCGAGGCTCGCCAGGGAAACATACCGCGTGCCCAAGATCGTGGCGCGGATGTACGACAGGCAAAAGGCGGAGATCTATATGCGCCTGGGCGTGCAGACCATCTCCTCCACCGCCTGGGGCATCAAGCGCGCGGCGGATCTGTTGTGCTATTCGCCGCTGAACACGGTCTTTAGCCTGGGCGATGGGGAAGTGGACGTGGTGGAGGTAGAGGTCCCCGCCCTTCTTGTAGGCCAGAAGGCCAGAGAATTGATGGTGGCGGGGGAAATCAACCTGCTGGCCATCCACCGGGGCAACAAGACGTTTTTGCCTACCATGGGGACTGTGTTTGAAAAAGACGATCATCTGTACCTTGTGGTTTCCGAATCCGCCACGGGGCGGCTGACCAAACTTCTGGGCATGGAATGACGGGAAGGAGAGAAGCACATGAAAGTGATTATTGTTGGCGGCGGGCAGGTGGGCACATATCTTGCTTCCCTGCTCATTGGCCTCAAACATGATGTGAAAGTGATCGAAGAGCGGGAGGGACGGCTGCCTGCCATGCGTCGTGACCTTCCCGAAGAAGCCATCGTGCTGGGGAACGGCACGGATGTAAAGGTGCTAGAGTCCGTTGGCATCTCTCAAACGGACGTGGTGGCCGCTGTGACGGGGGCGGATGAAACAAATCTTGTCATTGCCACCATCGCCAGGATGGAGTATGGTGTTCGCCGGGTGGTGGCGCGGGTGAACAACCCCAAAAACGCATGGTTGTTTACACCGAGCATGGGCGTTGATGTAGGCGTCAACCAGGCCGACCTGATGGCGCGGTTGGTGGCCGAGGAAATGTCCATGGGCGACATGACCACGCTGCTTAAGCTGCACCGGGGCAGGTATTCCCTGGTTGAAAAAACGGTGGACGCCTCCTCCCCTGTGGTCGGGAAGGCACTTCGTGATCTTCACCTGCCAGTGGAATGCGTGCTGGTAGCTGTGATGCGGGATTCTGAGCTGCTCTTGCCCCGGGGAGACACCACACTTCAGGAAAAAGACGAAGTGGTGGCCATCGCCCATGAG
>JAEWAH010000092.1 GCA_023391725.1 Bacillota bacterium
GGCTATGACACCGAGGGGCCGCTTACACGCCCATCCCGTATCGCGACGCTTTGCGCGGGCTATGGCGACGGGTATCCCAGGTGCATGTCCCGGGTGGGCAGCGTGGAAATTCGCGGCCAGTTGGCCCCGGTTGTGGGACTTATTTGCATGGACCAGATGATGGTGGATGTGACGGACATCAAGGGTGTTTGCGAAGGCGATGAGGCGGTGCTGCTTGGCGGGGGTATTTCCTATATGCAGTACGCTACCTGGGCGCGTACGAACCGAAATGAGGCCATCACCATCATGAGCCGCAGGCCGCCCAGAGTATATATGAAGAACGGTAAAGTCGCAAAGGTAGTGGATTATATGCTGGAGAACGGGGGAATGGAAGAATGAGCTATTTATCCATCTTAGATCAGGCAAAGGCGATTATGCCGTGGATCGTATCCCAGCGCCGGGAACTGCACATGTGCCCGGAGGTGGGAGCCCAAGTGATCAAGACCCAGGCCTTCTTATTACAAAGGCTTGCGGAATTGGGGATAGAGGCGACTACATATCCCGGTCAGTACGCTATCGTGGGGCTGATAAAGGGAGCATTTCCCGGGAAAACCATTGCCTTGCGGGCAGACATGGACGCGCTGCCCATTTTGGAAGAAACGGGCCTGGAGTTCGCTTCCCGTAATCCGGGTGTGATGCACGCCTGCGGTCACGACGCGCATATGGCCATAGCCCTGGGTGCGGCCCGGCTGCTTGTGGAAAACAGGGACAAGATCCACGGCCAGGTGAAGCTGCTCTTTGAGCCTGCGGAGGAGACTACCGGCGGCGCGAAGGACATGGTGGCCGCCGGGTGTATGGAGAACCCGCATGTGGATGCCGTGCTGGGTCTGCACATGCTGCCGGACCAGGCAGCGGGCACTATTTTCACCAGGCCCGGCTGCGTCAGCGGCGCCAGCAACGCCACCAATATTACGGTGCACGGCAGGGGATGCCATGGGGCGTATCCAGAGCGGGGCGTGGATACCATCGTCATCGCCGCTCAGATCATCACGGCTCTGCAGACGTTGGTGAGCAGGAACGTTTCGCCCCTGGACAGCGCGGTAGTCACCCTGGGAAAGATCGAAGGCGGCACCGCCGGGAATATCATCTGCGACCAGGTACGCATCGTGGGGACGCTGCGCACCTTAAAGCCGGAGACAAGGGCCATGCTCAAAGCGAAGATCACGAAGCTTTCCCAGAGCATCGCCGAGGCCATGGGCGGCAGCGCGGAGGTTTCGGTGGACGATGGCTACGGAGCTGTGTACAATGATGAGGCGCTGCACGAGCGGTTTTTGACCCTGGCCCGGGAAATAGTGGGGGAGGGTAAGATTGTTGCCCGGCAGTATCCCAGCTTGGGCGTGGAAAGCTTCGGATTTTTCCTTGAAAAGACGCCGGGGATTTACTATGACCTGGGCTGCGGCGTTGGCCCGGCGCTGCACACCAGCAACTTCCATGTGGACGAAAGCTGCCTGCCGGTGGGCGCGGCTTTGCAGGCATCTATGGTTCTGGACTTACTGAAAGGATGAGGATCGTTTATGAAAAAGATTTTTCTTTCCGCCGACATGGAAGGCACCTGCGGCATCGTGAGCTGGGATGAAACGGAAAAGACCAAGCAGGACTATTCGCCCTTTGCCCAGCAGATGACACGCGAAGTGGCTGCGGCTTGCGAAGGCGCGCTGAGTGGCGGCGCGCAGGAAGTGTTTGTAAAGGACGCACATGATTCTGCCAGAAACATCATCGCCGAGGAACTGCCCGAGCAGATCCGTATTTTGCGCGGATGGACAACGGGCCCACTGAGCATGATGGCGGGGCTTAACGAAAGCTTTTCCGGCGTGATCTTTACCGGCTACCATTCCGCCGCGAGCATGAACGGGAACCCCCTGTCCCACACCATGAACACCAAGAACAATTTCGTGAAAATCAATGGCGTGATCACCTCGGAACTGCTCATCAACAGCCTGGCAGCCGCCATGCTGAAGGTGCCGGTGCTGATGGTGACCGGGGATAGGATGCTCTGCGAGTGGATTACCTCGGTCAACCCTAACATCCTGACCGTGCCGGTGAACGAGGGCACGGGCCGGGGGGCGGTATCCATTCACCCCAAGGTGGCGGTGCGCCGCATCCGGGAGACGGCCCAAAAGGCCATGGCGCTGGATCCCAAGGATTGTTTCTTTCCGCTGCCTGACCATTTTGTGGTGGAGATCAACTACAAGGAGCATGCTACGGCGCTGAGCAACAGCTACTATCCCGGCTGCACACAGATTGATTCCAAGACGGTGCGGTTTGAAGCCGATGATTATATGGATGTGCTGAAGTTCTTCCACTTCTGCCTGTAAGTCTGCTTGTAAGGAGGGTTTTCATGCAGATCCTTCCCTTTGACCGGGAAAACAGCAAGTGCCGCGAAGCGTTTGCCAGATTGCTTACGGCATGCTTTCCCCATTGCTATGCGGGAGAGGAAGCCATTCATGAGGTGGAGGAGTGCCTGCAAGAGCATAAGATCTCCCTGATGGCCTTGGAAGAAGGGCGGTTAGTTGGCTTTATCGGGGCCATACCCCATTACGGCGTCACCGGCTGGGAACTGCATCCCCTGGCGGTCTTTCCCGAATTTCAGGGCCGAGGCATCGGCAGCCAGCTGGTGAAGGCCCTGGAGGCGGAAGCAGCAAAGCGAGGCTGCATTACCCTATATTTGGGCACGGATGACGAGCATGGGCAGACGTCCTTGAGCGGAACGGACCTGTATGACCATCTGTGGGAGAAGATCGGGAGCATACGGAATTTGAAGGGCCATCCCTATGAGTTCTATCAAAAGCAAGGGTTTATGATCGTGGGGGTACTCCCGGATGTGAATGGGTACGGGAAGCCGGATATCTATATGGCGAAAAGATTAAGACCGGAGTAGCTGGAGTGCTTTCCCTCTCTGGCGCTGCACGCTGCCTCGCACCTCATCCGGCACTTCGTGCCACCTTCCCCTAAAGGGGAAGGCAAGGCGGGGGGATTTCGCGCCAGCGGGCGCGGCCAGGGCTTTCCTCCCCTGGCTCAATCGTCGCGCTGCTGCGCTGACGCTTGCATCGCTTGTTTCGCCAGTCTCCTCCGCCTCGCTTCATCCGCCACGGGCGGCGCTTCGGCTACGGAGCCCTGGACCTTCGGAGGCATGTTTGTACTTGTAGCGTGAACAGCAATTGTTGCTTGATGAAGTTTTCCTGGAGAGAGTGCGAGAGAACCTCCTTTTGTAAAAGGAGGTTCTCTCGCAATTTTTTTATCCTTTATTTCCTCGTCCGTTCCCTGTCAGACCTGAGCCATGGCTTGGCGGATATCTTCCAGGATATCGTCGATATGTTCCAGGCCCACGGAGATGCGGATGAGGCCGGGGTTGACGCCCGCGGCGATGAGCTGTTCCTCGGTGAGCTGCCGGTGGGTGGCGCTGGCGGGATGGAGGACGCAGGTGCGGATATCGGCCACATGCACTTCCTTGGAGGCCAGTTTGAGGGCGTCCATAAAACGGACAGCCGGTTCCTTGCCGCCTTTCATGACGAAGGAGATGACCCCGCAGGTTCCCTTGGGCAGGTATTTTTGCGCAAGATCATGATAGCGGTCACCGGGCAGCGCGGCATAGCGCACCGACTCCACAAGGGGAGAGGCCTGCAGATATTTGGCCACTGCCAGGCCGTTTTCGCAGTATTGCCTCATGCGCACAGGAAGCGTTTCCAGCCCCAGGTTCAGCAAAAAGGCGGAATGGGCGGCAGGATAGGCGCCAAAGTCGCGCATCAACTGCATGCGGGCTTTGATGATGTAGGCAGCTTTCCCAAAGTCACGGGTGTAGACTACGCCGTGATAGGACTCGTCCGGCTCGGTGAACTCAGGAAACTTTCCGTTTGTCCAATCGAACGTGCCGCCGTCCACAATCACACCGCCCACCTGCAACGCGTGGCCATCCATGTATTTGGTGGTGGAATGGACGATGATGTCTGCTCCGAAGGAAAAGGGCTTGCAAAGGATGGGCGTGGCGAAGGTATTATCGATGATAAAGGGCACGCCGTTTTGGTGGGCCAGGCGGGCAAACTTTTCGATATCCAGCACAGCCAGGGCGGGATTGGCCAGCGTCTCCCCGAATACCGCCCGGGTATTGGGCTTGAAGGCCTTTTGGATTGTCGTCTCATCCGCGTCGGAATCCACAAAGATGCACTCGATGCCCAGGCGCTTTAAGGTGACAGCGAACAGGTTGACCGTGCCGCCATAGATGGTGGAGGCGGCAATAAAGCTTTCGCCGCTTTTGCAAAGGTTGAGGATGGACAAAAGGGAAGCCGCCTGGCCGGAGGAGGTGCACATGGCGCCAACGCCGCCTTCCAGATCGGCGATCTTCTTCTCCACCGCTTCTACCGTGGGGTTGGAAAAACGGGAATACATGTGGGCGGTAGGCATATCAAACAGCGCGCCGATCTGGGCCGTGCTGTCGAACACATAGGTGGTGCTTTGGACGATGGGCATCACCCGGGGTGCGCCATTTTCGGGGGTATAACCTGAATGCAGGCATTTGGTCTCGTCGTGAGCCATGAGTAGATCTCCTTCTGTATGATTTGATAGCCGCTAGGCCTTATTTCTATTTTATCATACGTTGGTACTTTTCCCATTCCTTTTGATTGCCACGCACGAAATGGCCCGGTGTTATCTCTTTAAAAAAGGGCTTATCGGAAGCGTAATCATGCTGGGAGGGGTCGTACACTTCCAGAACTTTGTGCTTTTCCGCCACAGGATTGGGCTGGGGGATTGCAGACAAGAGCGCCCGGGTGTAGGGGTGCAAAGGATGAGCAAAGAGCGTTTCCGTATCGGCCTGCTCTACCAACAGGCCCTTGTGGATGACGGCGATCCTGTCGCAGATGAAGCGCATCACCGACAGGTCATGGGAAATAAAGAGATACGTGAGACCGTGCTTCTTTTGAAGCTCGCTGAGCAAGTTCAACACCTGCGCCCGGATGGATACGTCCAGGGCGGAGATTGGCTCGTCAGCAATAATGAATTCGGGCTGCATGATCAGCGCCCGGGCGATGCCGATGCGCTGGCGCTGGCCGCCGGAAAACTCATGGGGGAAACGGCTGGAGAACTCGGGCAGGAGCCCCACGTCGCGCAGCGCGTCGATTACCATCTGACGCAGCTTTTCCCTGGGGATACCACGGCCCAGCATTCCCTCGGAGACGATATAATCGATCTTCGCCCGCTCGTTGAGGGAAGCGATGGGATCCTGAAAGATCATCTGGATCTTTCTGGTGATCTCTTTGTCGGCCTTTTGGTCGATCTTTCCGCTGATGCGTTCGCCGTGAAAGAGCACCTCGCCATCGGATGCAGGATGAACCCGGATCACGGTCCGGCCGATGGTGGTCTTTCCGGAGCCGGATTCGCCCACCAGGCCAAACGTTTCGCCCCGGTATACGTCAAAGCTCACGCCACGGACCGCTTCGAATTTGTTGCGGCCCCGGCCAAAGGTGACTCTCAGGTCTTTTACTTCCAGGAGCTTTTCCCGGTGTTCAGTTTGCGTCACGGGAAACACCTCCCAGGTCTTTGAGCTTTAGGATGGATTCCGGGGGAGCCACCTTGGGCGCCCGGGGGTCCAGCAGCCATGTCCGGGCCAAGTGCGTGGGGGAAACTTCAAAATAAGGCGGCTGCTCCACATGATCGATCTTCAGGGCATGGGGATTGCGCTGGGCAAAGGCGTCGCCAGGGATCTCCTTGAACAGGTTGGGCGGCGTGCCTTGGATGGAGTACAGTTTTTCCCCTTTTTGCCCAAGCTGGGGCAGGGAGGACAAAAGCGCCCAGGTGTAAGGGTGCCGGGGATCATAGAAGATCTCATTCACCAGACCCAGTTCCACAATATCTCCGGCATACATGACAGCCACCCGCTCGGCGATGTTGGCCACCACGCCCAGGTCGTGGGTGATGAACAGGGTGGTCAGGTGATATTTTTCTTTCAGCTCCTTGAGCAGGTTCAATATCTGCGCCTGGATGGTCACATCCAAAGCGGTAGTGGGCTCGTCGCAAATAAGGATCTTGGGCTTGCAGGCGATGGCGATGGCGATGACGATGCGCTGGCGCATCCCGCCGGAAAGCTCATGAGGGTACTGATGGTAGCGCTTCCTGGGATTGTCGATGCGCACATCCTCAAGGATCTGAATGGCTGCCTCGCGGGCCTTTAAACCGGAAAGGCCGCTGTGGAGCCTTAGCGCTTCAGAGATTTGAGCGCCCACGCTTTTTAAGGGGTTCAGGCTGGTCATGGGATCCTGGGGGATCATGCAGATCTCCCGGCCCCGGATCTTCAGCCAATCGGCTTCCTTCTTGAATTGGGCAAGGTCCGCATAGTGGCGGCCCTGCTCGTCTGTGCCGTACAGAGGCGGTTTTGCGTCTGGCGGCACATCCATGCCGTAATAGCGGATCTGGCCGCCGGAGACAAACCCGTTGGGGTCTAATAGGCCTATAAAATTCTTGTTCAGCACCGATTTGCCACTGCCGGATTCACCCACGATGGCCAGGCTTTCCCCTTCCAGCACGTCCAGGGAAACGCCGCGGATGGCGTGGAGGATGCGGCCCCGCAAGCTGAATTTTACGTTCAGGTCCCGAATGGACAATATGACTTTTTCTGAAGCCATAAGGCGCTTCCTCCTTTCTTACAGATGATTCTTGGGGTCGGCGGCATCGGAGAAGGCGTTGCCGATCACATAGAAGGAGATGGTCACGATGGACAGGGCAATGGTGGGGTAGATCAATTGATAGCGCAAATTGGTGCTCATCATCAGCTTGCGGCCCTCGTTGATGAGGTTGCCCAGGCTGGGGATGGACGCGGGCACGCCAAGGCCGATGTAGGTAATGAACACCTCGCTGCCGATGGCCCCGGGGACGGAAAGCGCCATGCGCAGCATGATCACCGATACAAGATAAGGGAGCAGGTTACGCAATATAATCCGGGGCGTGCTGGTGCCAAGGCACCGGGAGGCTACGTTATAGTCACGGTCCCTGATGATCAATATCTGGTTACGGATGAACCTGGCC
>JAEWAH010000094.1 GCA_023391725.1 Bacillota bacterium
ATGACCATGGAGGTGGTCACGGGGGGCGTTAAGTTCCAAAGGTAATCCATGATCTCGAATTCTGTATCGGGCAAGCGTTGGGATTTCATATAGGTCGCTCCTTCCATGGGGTCAAGTTGACGCCAAACGGTAGTAAGACACGGTGTAGTTCATATAATACGCGCCGTCTTACTGGCTGTCAAGGGATGCCAATGGATGTTCCTTTAATTTACAATTGTATACCGTATTTGGGATTGACAGTCAGTAAGACGTGGTGTAGTCTATATGTAAGACGCGGTGTAATATATCTTCGGAGGTGAACCGATTGAAACGGATGCTTGCAATGCTTCTGATATTCATGATGGCGCTCACGCTCTCCCCCGCCAGGGCGCAAGAGGTGGCTGTCACGGCTCCAAGCCCCATCCGCCTGGGCGGAACGGGGGATGACAACATCAGCCGCGGGAACATTCTGCCCCTTTCCAATGGGAACCTGCTGCTCTCCCTTCAAACCCACAGGGGCCGGAACGGACAGCCGGAGACCGGGCGCCAAAACACATGGACATGGCTCCTATGCCTTGCGCCGGATGGCTCCGCCGTATGGGAGACGGAGCTGGGCGAAACCAAGGGCTCCATGATTTTTGCCTACATGACCGAGCAGCCAGACCAGACGGTGACGGGCTATGTAAGTTACAGCATTACCCAGCACAGGCAGTACCGGCAAAGGCGCACCTATTCCCTGAAGGACGGCTCGCTCATATGGCAGAACGAGCAGGAATCCGATCAGGGCCCCGACGTTTTCGTCTCCATCAACACGGTGGGTACCCGCTATCTGCGTATGGAGACGCATGGTTTTAAGACGGGCAGCGGGCCCCGGTTCTACCAACTGGAAGAAGCGGACGGCACGGTGATCTGGCGTATTGAGGCAAAGACCATCGGCCTTGGGCAATGCGAAGGCGCGCTTCCTATGCCCCAGGGTACGCTGCTGTACGGCGCTGACTTTAAGGAGGGTGCAAGCGGCGAGACCGCCAAGGCCCTGCTCATCGATGAAAAAGGAGATGTGGTGTGGTCGTCGGCGCAGGAAGATCTTCCTGACGCCAGATTCAAATATGGCATTACGGCAAGCGGTGGCCGAGCGCTGCTGGCGGGAATCAACCGCGCCGTTGATGATCCGCAAGCCTATGCCCCGCGCGAGCGGCTGCTGGCCCTCCTTGACACCGCAACGGGCAGCGTGCTATGGCGCAAGCTGGACCGCCAGCCGGAGGGCAATCCGGAAAGCCAGGCGCTTTTGGCTGGTCCCCCCATCTCCTCCCAGCTGGAAACGGAGCAGGGCTTCCTGCTGGCGGATAACAGCCTGGAGGCCTTCACCGGCTTCGTGTATCAGCTGATTGGGCCGGACGGCAGCGACAAGGCGCAGTGGCAAAACGACTTCCGGGATACCACCGTCTACTCGCCCAACCTGTTCCGCTGGAACAATGAGATCTGGGCAGCCTATTCCATCGGCCAGGATGGCGAAACGGACGTGATGCTGGATCGGGTGAAGATGCCGGAATAAGGACGCCCCCTTTCTTTTAGAAAAAAGAAAGGGGCAAAGAAAATCATTTTTCGATCCACAGAAAATCATTCTATCGCACCTGCAATCATTGCGGGTGCGGTATTTCTGTTACGGTGCGTGTATTTCCTTTTGCATCCCAATTTGCTATAATTCTGCTGGCGCGATGCATGCTACCTTGAGAGGATGATTGAATGAAATCAAGAAAAGTAACGATAACGCTATTCATATTCTATTTGCTGGCGCTCGCTGGCATTATTTTGTTTAAGACCAAATTGGCCTTTTCATTTTTGCACTACCAATTCACATTTGTTATGGACGTCCAAAGGAGCATTAATCTGATCCCCTTTGGCGCTATGCTGAAGCTGAACGGAGCGCCCAGCTATAATGAAATCATTTACAACGGGCTTGCATTTGTGCCATTTGGTATTTTTATCTGCATGCTGAAAAATAAGAGATCCTTTGGTAGTCTCATTGTACCAATTGTTTTGACAAGCCTTTTTTTTGAGGCGGACCAGTACATTTTTGCGCTTGGAGCCAGTGACATTACGGATGTAATTGCAAATACATTGGGCGGCATCGCCGGGATTGGGATATTTTTTGTTTTTCATAAAATATGCAAAGATAACGTTTATAGGGTTTTGAATATCACTGCCCTGGTCTTGGAAATTGTATTGGCTGTGTTTGTAGGCTTGATCATTGTGTTATAGAGAATTGTGGCTTGTTCAGGCATACAAAAAGACCGCCCAGCAAGCGGTCTTTCTTGTATCAAGATGGCATGGCCTTTTTTTACTTTTCATGGTAAAATCCAGAAAACCGTTACAAAGGAAGTGATCCCGTGAAATTACTCTTTTTGATCGGCGACGCCGCGGTGGGCAAGATGACCGTTGGGCAGGAACTGATGAAGATCACGGACCTGCGCCTGTTCCACAACCACATGACCATCGAGCCCGTGGTTGAAGTATTCGGCTACTATCACCGCAAGGCCATCCAGCGGCTAAGAGACGTCGTGTTCGAGGAGTTCGCCGCCACAGATCATTATGGGCTCATCTTCACCTGCATGTGGGCGTTTGACCAGAAGTCCGATTGGGACTATGCGGAGCATGTGGCCGATATTTTCAAAAGCCGGGGCGCGGATATTTATTATGCGGAGCTTGTGGCCTCCCAGGAGGTCAGGCTGCAAAGGAACGTAACCGAAAACCGCCTGAAGAACAAGGCCTCCAAGCGGGATATCGAGGCCTCCACCCGCCGGCTTTTAAACGATGATGCAAAATACCGCTGCGTGAGCCTGGAGGGCGAGATCCCCTTTTCAGATTACATCAGAATCGACAATACCGACCTTCCCCCGGAGCGCGCGGCGGCGCTGATCAAGGAGCGGTTCCAGCTATAACAGAGAGACCCCCTGCACCTTATAACCCGGCCTTTGGCCGGGTTTCTTTTCACCATTTGACCACGGTCCACTGCTGAACGCACACGTTATCTTCCCGGCAAAAAAAGCTTTCTAAGGATTGCGCACCCTTGTCATAGATCTTCCGGGAGATATGCAAACTTCCTTCGGCGTCTTTATTGTGCGTTTCCACGATGATATACTGCGTGCCTTCCTTGGCCGTAATCTCCTTCGGCACGTCCTTGGGATCGTATTCCGCCCGGTCCAAGACGGCGCTTTTTGCATCCATCTGCAAAATCACGATCTTCACAGGCGCGAACATGACGCTTAAGGAGAGCTCCACGGATACGCTGTCCTTCACGGCCTTGCCGTTTTCCGTCACCGTGGTGCTGGCGCTCATTGTCTGGGAGTAAAGCTGCCCCTCTATGTTTGTTCCATTGGTGGCAAATCCGCCACCGCCGCTGGTTGCGTAGACACGGCCGTCTGGGGTCTGGTAAACCGGGTTGAAAAAGAACGTATTTTCAGCAAGTGTCGGGGCAACGTAAACCGTTCCCTTAAGCTCCACGCTTCTTTCCTCATCGCCGTAATTATAGCTGGCATGGCCGCCGGTGACGGCCTCATCCGATTGGGACGCGGTATAGGCCTCTCGCCCCTCAGTGGCAGGGACCCGGACGACAAAGTGTTGGATGCCTTTCAGGCCCTCAAAAGTATACTCCGGATCCTGAATGCTGGTTCCGTCCTCAAAGGTCCTCGTCTTTGTGGTCATGGTGGCGTACAGCCTGCCCTGGTATTCCTGCGCTGAGGAATCAATGGTGGTTTGGCCGTTCATGATACTGCCGATATTGTCGTTCAAATAGCTGTCAAAATCAAACAGGTCCAGATATTCCGTGGTGACCAGTACGCCCGCCAGCCGGTCCTCATAGGCGTTTTCTCCCGTATCCTCCCGGGCCAGGGACCAGCCGCTCAGGCCGAATATCAAAGCGATGGCCAGGCAGCACGCAACGATCTTCATGCTATTCTTCATCGTCGTCCTCCAGATTTCCGTCGAATTTCAATATGTCGCCCACGTCGCAGTGAAGGTGCCAGCAGATTTTGTTGATGGTGCCAAAGCGGACGCCCTTGGCCCTGCCGCTGCGCAGGATCGAAAGGTTCGCCTCCGTAATGCCCACCAGGGCGCAGAGTTCCTTGGAGGTCATGCCCCTGGCCTTTAACACATCCTCCAGGTGGATCCGTATAGCCATCGCGTACCTCTTCTACTGAATTAAATAAACATGTCGTTGTCATCCTTGAGCTGCTTGTTTTCTGCGATAAACCTGGTCACAAGCAGCACGCCCAGCACGAAGGCGATGGAGAACACTGGGATATTCAGCGTGGTATTGAGCACCATCAGTGATTTGGCGAATAGAATCTGCAAGAGGTTGAAGGCGATATCAGAAAGGACCGTGGCAGCCAGCGCCTTCCCGCACAGCCGGGACAGTTCCCCCGCCGCCTTAACGCTTTGCGGGGAGTAGCGGTCGGCTGAAAGCGCCTCAAGAAGCCTTACGGCGGCCAAGACCACAAATACATCCAATAGATATGGCAGCGCGTCCACCGCATATTGCAGGCCTAGGAAAAAGTAGGTTGTGCCAAGCAGGTGCTCATTTCCCACGTTGCCCGCCTGCACGGACGCTAAAGAATCCAACAGCTTTGAAAGGCAGGCGCCAAAGGCCATATACACAAACAGCAGGCTCAAAAGGCGAAGCAGCAGGACCATATACTTTTGAAGCTTGTCGCGGCGTTCTAAAAAGAACAGCCGAAGCAAACGCAAAATGAGATAGCCGCACAGCACCGACCAGACCGTGACACCCAGCGCCGCCTTGCCTACGCCTAACCCGGTGGTCCCGCCCAGAAGAGGACCCAGGGCCCCGGGGTTGATCATGAGATAGACGACCACAAACAACGTGATGCTCAACAGCGCCAGCAGCCAATCATCCCGATAAAGGCCCCGCTTTTTTTGGAGGATGGGCATTGCGGCGGCGGGGATTAAGCAAATGCCCACATAGAGTAAGATGGCGGCGGCGTTGCCAACGGCCCCGGAAAGGGAGAGGGCGCGCAGCCCCTGCCCGATCTGCTCAAAGGGGAAGGCCATGGCCGCCGAAAACACGCCGGTAAAGGAGGCCCTCAAAAAGCCCAGCAGCACGCAGACCCCAGCCTCGATCCAAAGAAGCATCCCAAACGTTTTCTGCTTCATATTCGCTCCTACCCGCCCCAACAATTATTGTTTTTCGATAATCCATAATGAGCATACCACCAGAATTATCGTTTGTCAATAATCATCTGTCAGACAAAATCCATGAGCCGCTTCTGGAATATAAAGGAGAAACGGCTTCCATCTATAATAATTGAATGGACTAGCTACGAGACAAAAGGAGGCTGCACCATGCCCGACTTCGCGTTTTCCTCCATCCGGGAGATCCACCAAGCCTATATGGAAAAGCGGCTCACGGTAAGGGAACTTGTTTTGACCTATTTGAAAAGGATCGCCAAGTTTGACCATTGCACCGGGGGGCTGGATTCCGTATTGGAGTTAAGTCCCGACGCGCTCTTTATTGCGGATTCTTTAGATGCGCAGCTTCAAAACGGCGCGGGGCTCACGCCGCTGTTTGGCATCCCCATTTTATTAAAGGACAACATCAACACCGCCGACAGGCTGCACACCAGCGCCGGATCGGTGGCCCTCCAAGACAATTACGCCCCCTATGACGCGCATATTGTGAAGCTGCTCCGCGAGGCCGGGGCGGTGATCCTGGGCAAGGCGAACATGACCGAGTTTGCCAACTACATGTCAAGGGAAGGCATGCCCTCCGGCTACAGCTCCCGGGGCGGGCAGGTGATCAACCCTTACAACAGGTTAAAGACCCCCAGCGGCTCAAGCTCCGGTTCCGCCGTGGCCGTGGCTGCCGGCCTGTGCACGGTGGCTGTGGGCACGGAGACGGCCGGCTCCATCATGTCCCCCGCGGGGCACAACGGCATCGTGGGCATCAAGCCCACCATGGGCCTGGTGGGGCGCAGCGGGATCGTTCCTATTTCAAGTACCCACGATACCGCCGGGCCAATGGCCAGGACGGTCGCTGACGCCGCGATCCTTTTAACCGTGCTGGCCGGGGAAGACCCCGCCGATCCCGCCACCCAGGCGATCCCCGCTTCCGTGGATCACGCGACTGCTATTGAAAAGCAGGGGCCAGCTCTTCACGGCGTCCGCATCGGTATCAACAGGACGCGGACGTACGTGGACCCTGTGGCCCCGGAGGAGGAGCGGGTGATCTTCGACCGGCTGCTTGCCGCGCTATCGGCTGCGGGAGCAGAGCTTATCGATCATGTGGACGTGGAGGCGACGCCGATTATCCGCAAGATCATGATTGGCGAATTCAAGGCCTGCATGAACTATTACCTTTCCACCCTTGGCGAAAAATCGAAAATGAAGACACTGCGAGATATCATCGAATACAATCAGGCCCATCCGTCCATCGCGCTCAAATACGGCCAGAGCATTTTGCTGGACGCCCAGAATGAAACCTCCGGCAACATGACCGAGCCGGAGTATATTGAGGCGCTGGCAGAAAGGGACAAGGCCATCGCCGCGCTGGACAAGCTGTTTGATGACAACAAAATCGACGTGATGCTTTGTGAGGCGCACACCAATATCGCGCCGTTTACGGGCTTCCCCTGCATGACCATCCCCATCGGGCAAAAGCAGGACAATATGCCCATGTCCTCCTACTGGATGGCCCGCAGGTTCGACGAGGCCCGGCTTTTGAGGATCGTTCACGCCGCCGAGCAGGGGCTGGGGATCAAGCTGCGGCCGGAGCTTACCTGCGATGCAGAAAAGGTATAAATAATCCCGCCTTGCCTTGCCTTCCCCAACCTGCCTTCCCCAACCTGCCTTCCCCAACCTGCCTTCCCC
>JAEWAH010000111.1 GCA_023391725.1 Bacillota bacterium
CTGGGCAGCAAAGAATTCAGTTCGCCTGGCAGTAGGGCTGTAAAGAATTCAACCTACCTGGTACGGGGCGGTGAAGAATTCAGCCTAGCTGGCAGCAGGGCTGTTTTTTACAGCAGCATTCCACGATGCAGCATTCCGTGCCGCAATATTCCTCAGGGGCCGCCTTGCCCCGGCCGGTGACCGCCTTATCCCAGCCGGAAATCATGTTTTCCCTTCCGGGGACCCCGTTGTTCAGGCGGAGAGCGGCGCTATCCAGGCTTTGGACCGCCCTGTCTCTTTTGAAGGCCTCATCGTCCAGGGCCAGCAGCAACATATTAGGTATGATCATTTTTCTTCTCCCTTGGGCAGCATTACCCCACAATTTTGCTCCTGCGCTCCATGACCACCACGTCGTGCCATTTTCCGTTATCCATCTGCCCGACCCGCTCCCAATAGCCCACTTCCCGAAACCCGCAGGCAAGGTGCAGCGCCCGGCTTGCAGCATTCTCCCGGGTGATCCCGGAGCGCAGCGACCAGAAGCCCTCTTCCTCCGACTGGCGGATGAGCTCCGTCAAAAGTGCCTTGCCCACGCCCTGGCCCCGGGCCGATTCGGCCACATAGATGCTGACGCTGACCACCCCCGCATACACGCACCTGTCGGAGGTGGGGCTGATCGCCGCCCCTCCTACAATCTCATCCCCCACTCGGGCCACCAGCCGGCAGGATTTGATATGCCCCTGGTCCCACTTTTCCCATTCGGGAACATCGCTTTGGAAGGTAGCGATCTTCGTATTGATCCCTTCCAAATAAATGGCCGCGACCCGGGGCCAATCGCCGGGTTTCATTTCCTCGATCACAAGATCCATATTTCAGCCATCCCTATCTTTTGTACGCCTTCACGTGCGCGCCGGCAAACGCGCCGTCCATAGCGCTTTCATCCAGTTGGGAGTAGATATCGCCAAGGTTCTTATCTTCCGCCATATCCTTAATGATTTCCTTGGTGTAGATGTTGACCGGGGTGATTTCAATGTCCTTAAAGCCGACTTCTTTTAAGATCCGCTCGTATTCCGAAACGCTCAGCGCCCCGGCGACGCAGCCCACCCACATCTGCACGCTCTGCCTAAGTTCCTCCGGGATGGGCTTTAATTCCACGATATCGGCGATGGCCAGCCGGCCGCCCTTTTTCAGCACCCGGTAGGCTTCGGAAAGCGCCGCTTCCTTGCTTTCGGTGAGGTTGATGACGCAGTTGGAGGTGATCACATCTACCGCTTCGTCCGAAAGGGGGATATCCTCGATGTAGCCCTTCAGGAACTCCACGTTCTTAGCTCCGCTCTTTGCCTTGTTGCTTTCCGCCAGCTTCAGCATTTCGTCGGTCATGTCAAGGCCGTAGGCTTTACCCGTTTCGCCCACGAATTTGGCGGAGATCAGTACATCGATCCCGCCGCCGCTGCCCAGATCCAGCACCGTTTCCCCTTTTTGAAGGTTCGCCAGGGCGATGGGGTTGGCGCAGCCCAAGGAAGCCTTGACCGCCTCCTCCGGCAGCCCCGCAATATACTCCGGGGAATACAGATCAGTCCCTTCACCGCTTGAACAGCAGCAGGAAGAGCCTCCCCCGCAGCAGGAGCTTTTCGCGCTGGCCGACACATGCTTTGCGATATTGCCGTAATACGTTTTGATATGATCCCTGATGCCCTCAGACATGACAATGCCTCCCTTTCCCTTTTGAAACCGTCGATCAATTTCAGCAGCACTTGTTCTTCTTCGCCGCCTGCGAAAGAAGCTGCAGGCTTTCCAGCACCTGCGCCCTTTTATCCTGGGGGATATCGGCGAAAATGCATCCATAGTAGCTTTCGTTGCTTGCCGCGATGTTCCGAAAGATGGCTTTTCCCGCCTCCGTCAGTCGGATGGTCACATACCGCCTGTTCTTTTCGTCTACATCCCTTTGTACCGCGCCTGAATCCACCAGGTTATCTATCGTGCGGCTCATGGTGCTTTTGTCAAGGCCAAGCATGTCGGATAGATCGGTCAGCGAGATGCTTTCTTCGCGCCCGATCTCCACGATGGCGTGGCACTGGGCAATGGTGACACCGCAGCAAACGGCATCGCGTTTTTCCAGGACGCCCAGGTTCCTCACCAGCAGCCGGATCAGTTCCCTTAGTTCCTTGCTTCCCTGGCCTGTCATTTCATCACCTCGGTTCTATTTTAACATGCAACAGTTGCAAATTGCAACAGTCTGCGAAAAATTTTTTAAGGCCCCAGGGAAGGCCCTCCCTATTACTTTATGAACAAGAGCACAAAATCGTACAGCCATCCGCAGATCATGCCCCCCGCCAGGATATAGCCCACGTACAGCAGTACGGCCCGCTTTTTCATAAAGGTTGTCAGCCCCGCGATCACAAAGGCGCTGGTGGCCGAGCCGGTGATGAGGAAGGCCAGCATGGCGCCCTGGCTGGCTCCGCTTGCAAGCAGCGACTGGACGATTGGGATGCCGGATTCGGTGGTGAGGTACAGCGGCAGCCCGATGAGTGATGCCAGCGGGACGGCGGCTAACTGGTTGGCGCCAAACAGCGCGGAGATAATGGAGGTGGGCACGAAATAGTTCACAAGGTACCCCACCCCCACAAAGATGGAGAAGTATAAAAGGATCTGCTTGAGGCCCAGGCTCACGAAGTTATCGGCAAGGTCCCGGAGCTTCACCTTTTGCGCGAAATCATTCAGGCTGGTTTGCGGCTGGGTCGCACAGCATATTGTCTCCTCCCCAGCTGCGGCAAACGCCATCGGGCCGGGCTCCGGCTGCGCGCTTTGAGAGCTATCCGACGCGACGGTCTGGGCGGTCCCGCAGCCGCAGGCACATTGGGAAGCGGGGGCGGGCTCGGGGCCGAAGACGGCGTCGGCAGGCGCTTCCGGCGCTCCCTTTAAGTACCTGGACTGGTCGCGCAAAAATCCGGTACGCCGTTCAATGACCAGGGTAATAAAGCCCGACGCCAGCCCAATGAACAGGGAGGCAATGGTCAGCGCAATGGCAAAGCGCAAGCCCAGGACGCCGGCGATCATCACAAAGCCGTCCGGGCTCATCAGCGGCGAGGAAGTCAAAAACGCCATGATGGGCCCCCAGGGGAGGGTGGTGGTCATCATCCCCACGATCACCGCCATCGTCCCGCAGGCACAAAAAGGTGTGAACGCTCCCACCGCCACGCTGGCGAAAATGGACACTTTCGACCTTCCCACCAGGAATTTTTGCATCTTCCCGGTATCCACGTAGGTCGAAAGGGCCACGGCGGTAATGATGGAGAAGGTCAAAACCGCCCAGTTGTGGGCAAGGGATTGCAAAACGTACAACACCGTTTTGGAGATCAGGTCCGCAAGAAAGGGCAACACGGTTTCCATGGGGCATTCCTCCTTGATTTGTTCATTATATCGTATATCGTAAATGTACGATATATCGCAGCAAAAAATTTTACTCCCCCGCCAGCAGGTCTTGATTGAGGCTTTTCAAAAATTCTTCCAGCACCGGCTGGTTCAAAAAGTAGCAGCTCCACAGGTCGCGCTTTTCCCGGCGGATGAGGCCGGCGCTGACAAGGACCGAAAGGTGCTGGGACACCGTGGATTGGGCAAGACCCGTGAACTTCACCACATCCCCTACGCTGACGCCGTTTTCAAAGAACTCGATACGGCCGCAGCAGGTCTCGATGGCGCGGTCCCGAAGGGCTTTCACAAGCTGGTAGCGGACAGGGTTCCCCAGCGCGCTCAGGATCGCGGTCATGTCCATAAGCATTCCTCCTTTCCGGGGGTAGTATATCGCAAAACTACGATGCAGTCAATAGGAGAGGGGGAAATTTTATGATAAAGAGGGAGAGGGCTCACATTAAGCATAGTAGGGGGCGCACAGCCGCGCCCGCCAGTGGCACGGCGGGTATCAGACTTGACGAACACCGGTAGGCGCTGTACATCAACCACCCCGGCGCTGCGCGCCACCCCTCCCCAGAGGGGAATTGGTTGGGGGGCGCCGCTCCATTCCCCTCTAGAGGGCGAAGCCCGGAGCGAAGGAGGGACGACGGGGCGGAACACCGGCCTAGCGAAGCGACGAACGGTGCGAATTGGCCTGTGGTTCTGGAACACCGCCCCCGCCAGTGGCGGAAATGGGCGGTGGGGAGGAAGCTGGCGAAACGAGCAATGCAAGCGCTAGCGAAGCAGCGCGGCGATTGAGACAGCCGGGGGATAGCGAGGCCGGACGGGATGGTTGATGATGGCGTATAAGATCGGGATGAGGTAGGGCACGCCGAGCCGCCACCATATTTGGTACGTTCCGCAAACAGGCGGGCGCACAATGTGCGTCCCTACGCTGCATTGCGGGCGTCGTGCGATCACCGGCAAACAATGATTTATCGGTGCGGTTATGCTAAATTCATGCTATTGATTTTCAATTGCTTGAGACCAGCCAACCAAAAGCCTTCCCCTTGAGGGAAAGGAGCCGACGGAGGAGGCGAAAGAGGTGTCGGCGCAAGCCAACCATGACACCTCGTAAGGAGCCTGCGGGCGACAGCTTCCCCTCAGGGGGAAGCCTTTTGGAGGGTCTTTCTTTCTGCCCGGTTAATATGTCTGCAACCCGCAAAAAAGCCCCGGAATCCATCCGGGGCCTTGTCACTCGTTCTTTTTTCCCCTGCCGAAACCATACCCGCCAAGGGCGCCGGTCGTTACGCCGCCGATGGCGAAAATGATTTTCTCCATCACATCCGGAGTGTTTTTCAGCTGCACGATCACAAATCCAAGAGCAATCAGGATCGCGGTGAGTACAAAGGCCAGCAAGATGCGGTTGCCCTGCTTGTCGCGGTACTCCCGGCGCATGTTCTCCTGCGCGCCATTAAGGTAGGTCTGGATGTGCTCGGGCCGAAACTGCCGGGCGATTGCCGATTCCGGCGCGGACCGGCCCGTCACCTGAAAGGAGGCGATCATGGTCCTGACCAGGGTGCGCTGCTCGGGGGGAAGCGCGCTCACCACCTGGGCGATGTCGTCCAGATCCTCATCCATAGGCTCCATGGCCGTATCGATGGGCTCTGGCGGAACATCGCCGCTTGATTCCACTCCCTTGGCGCTCATTTTCTGCCACTCCTTTTGACAAGCGAGGCACTTGCGGCGCGGGACAGCTCCTTTACATCTCCAATCATGGCCTCCACACAGGTGGAGACGATCTCTTTGGCCACCGCCTGGGGAATTTGGGCCTGCGCCGCATTGCCGGCAGCGGAAAAAAATGTTTTCCGCTTGGAAGTCTGTTTCCAAATATTATGCACGCTGCGCTTTCCCTTCCTTAACGGCGCGCCTAATAGAGGTACGCCAATCTTCGCTGGATAACTCCACCCGCTATGATAGCCCCAGAATGCGGGAAGAGGCGGAATAATCTCCGTACCTTATTATATGTATAAATTGCCAATAAATCAAGGAAATCTTCTAGTTAAATTACCTCATTTTCTGCCAGAAATCTTTATGAAGATGTTTGATTTTTTACGAGTGCTGACAGCCTGTTCAAAAACCCGCAAGACTGGGAGGCGAGCCTGCAAAAGAGGGAGCTTATCGCGAAATAAGTGACCGAATCTTGCAGGCGAAGACGACAACGTAAGCAAGAATGCCGCCATCTCAGGCGGCATTCTTGCGATTGCGGAGTTTTTCAGCAGGCTGATCAATTGCACTTGTCGCAGGGGGTAAGCTTATCCTTGGTGGCTTTGGACAGCTTGATCTGGTACGGGTTTTTCATGTCGCTGCACTCCGGGGAGGAATGATAGACCTTGCCATTTTTCTCGACCCACACGAACGGGTCGTCGGTCTGCTTGGCGTGGCCGCCAAACAGCAGGGCAAGTGTCTTTTCACCGGCGATCCCGTCGGGGTCAAGCTTGTTTACCTTCTGGAACGATTCCACGGCCTCCCGGGTGCCGCTGCCAAAGTCGCCATCCGCCTTGCCGATGGGAAGATAGCCCAGGGTGATCAATTCTTCCTGCATGGCCCGGACCGCCTCGCCATTCATCCCCGCCTGAAGCAGCGGGTAGGGCGTTACGCTGGGGACCGGGGTCGCGGTGGGCGCCCGGGTCGGCCCCCTGGTGATCAAGGGGGGCGTGGTCGGCTGCGCGCCGGGAGAGGGCGCAAAGACGTTCAGGATCGCTTCGGGGCTGTCAGTGGGCGCGGACCCGGCCGCCGGATCGCCGCCGCCGTTGAGCGCGCCGGTCAGCAGCACCACAACGGCAAAGGCCAGCAGGATCCACGGCCAGATAAGGCGCTTTCCCATGGACTCCCTATTCATATGCACTCCCTCCTGCGCGGCAAACGCCGCGCGTCAGCGGGGCACTGTGTCCTCCTCCCGGAATTTTAAGAACCAGGAGAAGACGCAGCTAACCACCATGGCCGCCGCCGGAAACAGCGACAGCAGGAAACGGGCAGCGCTGCCCGGATCGGAACCTGGGACCTGCCCGCTTTCAAACCCGTACAGCCGGGAAGCCAGCAGAATGCCCAAGCTTACAAACAGACCGCTGCACCTGTTCAAAACGCCCATGGCCGAGGAGTAGATGCCTTCCCGGCGCAGGCCGAATTTGCGTGTATCCTCATCCATGATCCTGGCGCCGATGAGGTCCATGGTCGCCATGACCCCGGCCATGCCAAGCCCCACAAAGGCGCTGGCGATGATGGCGCCGACAAGGCTGTTCATAAAGTACAGGGGCAGGAAGGCCAGGCCTAACAGGATCAATGCGCCGCGCCAGGTCTTCATCAGGGTAAAGCGGCGGATGAAAATGGACCACACCGCCATGGACAGCACCGCAAGGAGCAGCACGCTGCCCTGGAGGATCATTTTCGCCGCGTCGCCCAGGGCCAGGGAATAGGTTACGTACAGGGGCACGGACTGCAACACCAGAGCCATGGCCGCGCTGTAAAAGGCGTTGCACAGTCCAAATACCCAGAAATGGGGGTTGGCCGCCAGGGCCTTGATGCTGCCCCACAGGGGCGGCTTTTGCGTTTCCTGGATTTGAAGGTTCTCACGGCAGCCGGTGGCGCAGAAGAGGATGACCGCCACCGCCAGCAAGCTGTAGATGATGGCCGTGTTGGCGTAGCCGATGGCCCCGGCCACAACCGGGGTCAGCGCCAGACTGATCACCATGGCGACGAGCTGAAAGCCCTGGCGCATGGCGTTTGTTTTGGCCCGCACAGCGTCGCCCGTGAACAGTTCGGGGAACAGCGCGCCGTAGTTGGCGTTGATGAGGAAATCCAGCGTGCCGGTGAGGATGTAGGTAAGCAGCATGTACACGAAAAGCGGGGTCTGGCCCGACAGCGCGGGCGGGTTATAAAACAGGATGAAGGCCAGAGCAAGGAGCGGCGCGCCCAGGATCAG
>JAEWAH010000131.1 GCA_023391725.1 Bacillota bacterium
CCTTTCTCCTTGGGATGAGCGGCACGCAGTTCGTCCGCCAGCTTACGGATGGCATTTTTTGCCACATAGTTGTTTTCAAAGGTCAGCGGCCCGCCCACGCAGCCGCCGGTACAGGCGGAGCCCTCAAAGAATTCAAGATCGCTTAGCTTGCCGTTCTCGATTTCTTCCAGGACTCTGATCACATTTTGGACGCCATCTACCGCCAGGCTGTTATCCGGGCACACGGCCCGGGCTTCCCCACCGCTGTTGGCCCAGCGTACGCCGGAAGCACTGGCGGCATCCTGTTCCGCCTCAGAAGGCAAACCCTTGATATGGCTTAAAAGCTGCCCATAGATCTCCATGATGGAGATGGCCCCGTCCGCCGCTGAGGCCTCCTGGCCGATGGGGCTGCGGATGGCGGTCATCTTGGCGGGACAGGGAGTGATGAAAAAGCAGCCGACTTCTTCCTCAGGGACGCCCCGCTTTTGGCAAAATTCCCTGCGTGCCATCAGGGCAGCAACCTCCATGGGCTGGCGTACATCTACGATGTTTGGGATCAAACCTGGAAAGCGCACCTGAATAAGCCTGGTAACAGCCGGACAGGCGGAAGAGATGAGCGGCCTTGGCAGGTCCTTGTTCCTAAGCTTTTCCCTTATAGCGCGGGCGGCCACATCCGCGCCCTTGGCCACTTCAAACACATCGTCAAAGCCAATTTGCCGAAGGGCTGAAAGTATCTGGGATACGTTATTAATCCCTTTGAACTGCCCATATAGGGAAGGGGCGGGCAAGGCAATCTTGTACTTATACTGATCAAGGGCGGAAAGCGGATCCGTTTGAGCCACCTTGGCGTGATAGCTGCAGATCCTGATGCATTCTCCGCAGTCGATGCACCGCTCGTCAATGATATGCGCCCGCCCGTCGCGCACACGGATGGCCTCCGTGGGGCAGTGGGTCAGGCAGTTGGTACAGCCTTTGCACAAGTTCTTGTCCAGCCGGACGGAGTGAAAACGCTTTGATTCCATGGTAGACCTCCAACTCCAAAGGCGCATGCTGAAAATCACGCTTTCTCCAGATCAAACCCCATGCGGATGCTTGTCCCTTCCCCAAGGCGGCTTTCCATGTAAAAAGTACCGGCATTGCGCTTCATGTTGCTAAGCCCCATGCCGGCGCCGAACCCAAGGTTCCGGGCTTCTTCATTGGCAGTGGAAAAACCTTCCCGCATGGCTGCTTCAATATCGGGGATCCCGGGCCCAACATCCTGCGACAGCAAACGGGCATAGGGAGGGTCCACCTCCAAGATGAGCGACCCTCCCAGGCTATGGATCACCAAGTTCATTTCCGCCTCATAAGCGGCCACCGCCATCCTGCGCAGCACAGGCCCGGAAACACCCAGTTGCTGCATCTTGCGTTTGATAGCGGCGGAGGCTTCCCCCGCCCTTTGATAATCCCCGGAGCGGATGGGAAACTCTTCGTGCAGTAGCATGCAAGGCCTTCTTCCGATTACAGGGGCCGTTGCCTTTCAGCGCCCGGCAGCCCGTTTATATACAAAATACCGCAGGATACATAAGTGGTCTTTTCTGTGGACAAGACCACAAGATCAAGCTCCCTGGCTTTATCCAAAATATCTTCCCCGGGGACCTTGCCCCTGGTGAATATGACGCAGTTGATATCCAGCATCTGAGCCGTACGGATCACATGGGTGTTGGTGAGCCCCGTGATCAGCGCGGTATTTTCCTTCACAAAGGCCAGCACGTCGCTCATTAAGTCCGATCCGCATCCGCCTTCCACTTCTCTTGACATATGCTCTGTGCCCATGAGCACCCGCGCATCCAAAAGGGATACGATTTCCCTGACCGTCATCCGCATCCGCCCTTTCCGCATTAGTATACATATTATATCACTTCCAGGCGGTATTGCGATACGTTTCCACTGCCGACAAAAAAGACAACGTTTGGTACTTCATTAGCGTAGCCATAGCCACGGAACCCTGGGCAGATGCATCCGCCACCGTCTTGCAAGCCTGGGAAATTTGCGCAAGCAGCCCCGTCAAGTCCCCCACCACCTTGTATCCGGGGGCATTGAGCCGCTGGGAAAGCACGGCTCGCAGCGTATCGGCCTGGGAAGAAACTTCATTCAAGGCAGCTAATTGCTGCTCCATATTCAGATCACGCTTGTCTAATGAAACGGAAATGGAGCAGAATTTCTCCAGCGCCGTGTTCAGGTACTGCATGGCTGCGTCAAGTGCATCCAGCTGGCCCGCCATGCCGTTCACGCTGAAGGTGATCTTCGGCAGTGCGATCTCATACACATAGGAGTCGATCTCATGCTGAGTCTGCAATTGTGTACGCACGGACTGGGCGTCCTCTTTCAGGGGGTACAACGCAGCCAGCACCCGGAACCGCCCATCACTGCGCACATAGCCCGCCGCGCCGCGCGTGGCGTAACTTTGGGCCTGGGCCTTGGCGGACTGCTCGTTATCAAACGCGCCCAGTTGGATGGCGTACCAGCTTCTGGCCTCCAGGGTGATCTCCCTGCTGGCAGGCGTTTCGTCAAAAGCTGTGCCAAAGACCGTGGGCGTGGCCGTGGGCTTCGTTTCCACCAAAAGTCCGCCGCCATTCCCCCGAAGCAGCCCGGCCAGGATCAACAGGCAGGAGGCGAAGAGCAGCACGCCTGTCAAAATCCGCTTGCCGCCGCCCGGTGCGCGATACGTCCGTTTCTCAACCTTTGTGCTGTGCATGTTCATTCCTCCTTGTCCCATTCGCTGCATCCTATGAACGGGCGGAGGAAAATATGCAAAAACCTTGAA
>JAEWAH010000166.1 GCA_023391725.1 Bacillota bacterium
GCGCAAAAGGAACAGGCATTGTAAGTCAGAACAAATTCTTTTTGCAACAAAAAGCCGCCGCGGCATCTGCCGCGGCGGCCCTTGCTATGCTATCCGGTAACTCGTTTTGTGACTTTCTCAGTCGTACACCAGCAGGGCGATATCGGGATCGTCGATGTTCTGGGCGGTGTACCACTTGGCGCCGGTATCCACATTTTCAACAGCCTCGCCGTTGGCGGCCTTATAGGCCAGTTCCACGGCCAGGTAGCCGATGCGGTACGGGTCCTGGGTGACGGAGCCAACGAACCAGCCCTGACGAACGGCGTTCTTCTGGGGAGCGCCAGCGTCGAAACCGGCCACAACGATGTCCTGATACCGTCCGCCGTCGGCCAGTTCAGAACCGTCGGCCGTCGCGGCCAACAGGCCCGTAACGGTGCCTTCGTTGGAGCAGAAGATGGCATACAGGCCCGGAATGTTGAGCACCGCGTTGGCGGAGTTGGTCACGTCGCCCACGTTGGGGGTAGCGGCGATTTCGGTGTGGATGATGATGGTGGCGTTTTCCGCGGGAGCCGCCCACAGGTCATGGCCCTGCACGGCAACAACGCCGTAGGGGGAAGCCAGTTCCTTCATCTTGTTCACGAAACCGGTGGTGCGCCCGGTGACGGATTCGCTGGTGGCGTCCTGAGACAGTACAGCGATGACAACGGGTTGTTCCACGGTGGCGGCCTTGAGCTTATCCACGAAGCCAGGCAGCTTCATGAATTCTTCGGCGGCCAGACCGGCGGCGTTCTGGTTGTTGGTGGAAGCGGTGGCCTTGATGGCTCCCTCGGGCGCGTTGGGCACGCCGGAGTCAAAGCCGATGACGGGGATATTGTTCGCCAGGCACTCCTGCAGCTCGGTCATCACGGCGTCGGTGGACAGGGAAGCCAGCGCCAGGGCGGCGGGCTTCTTAGCCATTTCGGCCTTCAGAGCCTCAACCTGCAAAACGATGTCGGCCTCGCTGGGCGGACCATAGTAGAACATTTGGACGCCATACTTTGCCGCCGCGTCCTCGGCGCCTTTGCGTACAGCCTGCCAGAAGGCGTGCTGCTCGCCCTTGGAGATGACGGAGATGTACATCCCCTCCGCCATCGCGGAAGCGAAGCATACCGTCACGAGGGCCAGCGCAAGGATAAGGGCCAGGGTCTTTTTCATGGTGATTCTCCTCTCTTTATTGCTAAGCGCATCCAGCGCCTAGGAGTTGGGGGAAGGGGGGAGCTGTCAGAGGCTTCCCCTTGATGGGCTCGGGAGCCTCGCGCCGCCAGTGGTGGGGCGGGGTTGCGGAGGCTCCAGAGGGAGCCTTTCCTAATTCCCCTCCAGAGGAGGGGTGGCCCCGTAGGGCCGGGGTGGTTGACTGTGGCGGTATATTGGCTGCTACGTGATGGCACTAGGCCCTTGCGCCCTTCACCACCCCGTCGCTTCGCGCCTCCGCTTGCTCAATCGTCGCGCTGCTGCGCTGACGCTTGCATCGCTCGTTTCGCAAGTTTCCTTCGCTTCGCTTCATCCGCCACTGGCGGCGCTCAGCTCCGGAACCCTCCTCTGGAAGGGAATGGTACGTCGCCTTTGCGATTACACCTCTTCCGGCGCTGGCGCGCCACCTTCCCCTCAAGGGGAAGGCTTTGTAAGGCTCCTTTTGAAAGGAGCTGGCGAGCGAAGCGAGACTGAGGATTGGTTAGCGCGGCAACGCGACGATTGAGCAAGCCGGAGGCCCCGCAGGGCCAGGGGGGTTGACTGTGGCTGCGTACTGGGCGCTCCGTGATGGCTTTCAACCACCCCGTCGCTTCGCGCCACCCCTCCTCTGGAGGGGAATCGCCCCTTACGCCGGGGTATCCAGCCCGCCGCGGCCTTTCGCCGCGTTTTTCTTCGTCTTGCGTACCCGCACCGAGGCGTTGTTCCGCAAGTTATCCAGCAGCACGGCGCCGATGACCACAAACCCGGTGATGAACGTCTGCCAGTGCGCCTGCAATCCCAATGACGCCAGGCCCGTCTTGATAGTCGCCATAATGAACACACCGATCAGCGTGCCCACCATCGTCCCCGCGCCGCCGGACATGGACGTCCCGCCGATGACAACGCCCGCAATGGCGTTCAGCTCCTGCCCGTTGCCGGTACCTGGGATAGCGGTGGTGTAGGTGGCGGCGTAAAAGATCCCCGCAAATCCCGCGAACAGCCCGCACACCGCGTAGACGATGATCTTCCACCTGTCCACCTTCACGCCGGAAAGCCGCGCGGCCTCCTCATTGGACCCGATGGCAAAGGTATACCTGCCAAAGCGCGTTTTGTTGATGAGAAACGCCGCGACGAGGAACGCCGCCACCAGGTACACCACCCCGATGGGGAAGGCCCCGGCCCTGTAAAACACGGTCTTGAACCAGGCGTCCGGCGTGCCGATGGTGGGATACCTTTGCGTCTGCACACTGGATATGATGGAGCCAAATCCTTGCGTCACAAGCATTGTGCCCAGCGTCGCGATAAAGGGCGGCAGGCGGAGCTTGGCAATCATCAATCCGTTTCCGATCCCGAACAAAAGCCCGGTGAGCGGCACCAGGATAAGCGCCAGCTCCAGCGGCCAGTGCCACATGGAAAAGGCCACCCCGCCCACGATGGCGGAGCACATCATGTTGGTGCCGATGGAAAGGTCGATGCCGCCGGTGATGATCACAAACGTGACCCCAAATGCCATAAATCCTATAAAATAGGCCGACTCCAGGATGGTTTTAAGCGTATAGCCGGAAAAAAAGTTGTTGCCGAACACCGCAAAAAAGATATACAGGATCACCAGCGCCGCCGGGGCCAAGAGTTTTTGCGCGGGGATGTTTTTGAAGGCCTTTTGCATAACGTTCCTCCTAAACTCTGGGCGCGGCCAGCGCCATGATTTTTTCCTGCGTGGCTTCCTCTATGGAAAGTTCGCCCGTCTTTTCGCCCTCGCACATCACCAGGATGCGGTCGGACATGCGCAGCAGCTCCGGCATTTCCGACGAGATCATGATGATGGATTTGCCCTGGGCGGCCAGCTGGTTCATGAGTTTATAGATCTCGGACTTTGCGCCCACGTCGATGCCCCTGGTGGGTTCGTCAAAGATCAGGATGTCGCAGTTGCGCACAAGCCACTTGGCCACGACCACCTTCTGCTGGTTGCCGCCGGAGAGGCTGACCACACGGCTATGGACCGACGGGGCCTTGATGCTCATCTTCTCCTTGTATTCATGGGCGGTGTGGCGGACCTTTTTATCGCTGATGAGCAGCTTTCCTGAGAAGTGCTCCATGGACGGCAGTGTGATATTATCCGCCACCGACAGGTGCAAACACAGCCCGAAGCGCTTGCGGTCCTCCGAAAGGTACCCGATCCCGGCCTTCACCGCGTCGCTGGGGTCGCGGATCTCAATCCTTTTGCCGTTCACAAAGATTTCTCCCGAATCCCGCCTGTCGGCCCCGCAAATAAGCCTGGCCGTCTCGGTGCGCCCCGCGCCCATCAGCCCGGCAAAGCCCAATATTTCGCCCCGGCGCAGGGTAAAGGAAACGTCCTTCACCTCCCGGGATTTAAGGCCCTTCGCCTCCAGCGTAACCGGCGCGCTTTTTTCCACCGCGTTTTGCGTTTTGGGCTGCTCGTAGATCACACGGCCCACCATCATGCGAATGATCTCATCCATGGAGGTTTGGGCGGTTTCCACGGTGCCCACGTACTGCCCGTCGCGCATGACGGTGATCCTGTCGGAGATCTCCTTCAGTTCGCCCATGCGGTGGGAGATGTATATGACGCCCACGCCGCGTTCCTTCAGCGTGCGGATGAAGCGGAACAGCTCGCCGATCTCGGTTTCGGTGAGCGCCGCCGAGGGCTCATCCATAATGAGGATGCGGGTATTTTCATAAGAAAGGGCCTTGGCGATCTCCGTCATCTGCTGCTTGGCAACTGTGAGTTGCTTGACCGGCGTGGCGGGATCAAGATCGATGCGCAGGCGGGCAAGCAGCTCCCTGGTCATCTCGTTTTGCTTGTGTTTGTTTAAGAGCATACCGCGCATGGGCTCACGGCCGATGAAGATATTTTCGGCCACAGTCAAATCCTTCATCAGGTTGATCTCCTGATGAACCATGCTGATGCCGGCCTTTTGCGCCTCCAGCGGGGAACGGAAGTTCACTTTCGCGCCATCCAGGAAGATCTCTCCCGAATCCATGGCGTACACGCCCGCCAGCACCTTCATCAGCGTGGATTTGCCCGCGCCGTTTTCGCCCACCAGCGCGTGGACTTCCCCCGGCAAAAGGCGCAGGGAGCCATCCTTTAGCGCCTGCACACCGGGGAAGGACTTGTTGATCCCGATCATTTCCAATAACGGTCTTTGGGTCTCTTGCATGGCATACACTGCCTTTCGCTCCTCATTCCCCTCCAGAGGAGGGGTGGCGCGTAGCGCCGGGGTGGTTGATGCGCATCGCGTAGTGCCTGGATAGCCAGATAGGTGTCCTAATGACCACCCCGTCCGGCTTCGCCGTCCACCCCTCCACGGGAGGGGAATTATCTTGGCGCACTGCCCTCCCATAACGCTCATGGGGAAGGCAAGAAACAGGCCCAAACAGGGAGAAAAATAAAGCCCCCCGGCGTATGTCCAGTCATAGGAGACTTTTATTCATTTGCGTTCTTGTCGCTTTGCCCGAGCGGATGGGAAAATAAATAACGTCCCTTCCTGCCTCTTATAAATTTATTGCGGGCCACGCGATCTTATGATTCTATACATTCTGCGGTGAAATGTGGTTTTCCTTCTTTTTTCTTGATGGAAATGGTTGCCGAGGAGGGGAATGACAAAAACAAAAGAGCCGTCGGGGAGCGGCTCGTGGTTTACTAGATGATACTTGCATCTTTATTTTTCTTGTAATAAACTAAGGCAAGCCAGGTTTGTTAAGAGCCATGATGGAAAAGGCATTTTAACATTATTTTGACAAGGCAGCATATTCACAGATCTTTCACTACGTTTATTCCACCCACTAGCCTTCTATAAAAAAAGTACAAGAGCAGGGAGTGATATGATATGCCAAATTTCGTATGCCCGATTTGTAGCTCTAGTGAATGCAAACTAGAATCTGTAAATGATATCTACGACTTGGTTCGGTGTAAGGAGGGGTATACTTTCGGCGTAGGGACAGACATATTTCTTATGGAGGCGGAAAAACGTGATAAAATTTTCAACTTGATTTTTGAGCATTTGCTTTGCACACCATATTATGAAGAAAGAAAGTATTGGTATTTCTATTACAATCCCGAATATATCAGGAGCGATCAAGACCAACCAAAGTATGTTAACCTTGCGAATGCATTATTGTCCTATCCCAATAGTTTTATCGAAGTGGTTAATCGCGCATTAATTAATCTATCTAGCCTTCACCCAAAATACGGCGATACGATTGGTTATAGCAATATTGACTTTCGCGCAGCGTATTGCAAAAATCAGAGTACAGACTATTATGCAACCGAATTCTTTGATCTTATGGTTGACATGGGCTACCTGATAAGAAAGGACGAAAGAGCAAGCTTTTTTACTATTTCAGCTGAGGGCTGGAAAAAGGCTGATGAGCTTCAAAAAAAGCAGCAAGAAGTGAATCAAGGCTTCATTGCTATGAGCTTTTGCGATGAAACCAAATCAATTCGAGAGGCATTTAGAAAAGCAATAAGTGAAGCAGGCTTTGCGGCGCGAATTATCGATGAAAAGCAGCATAACAATCAAATAGTTCCGGAAATATTCTACGAGATTCAGCGCAGCAAATTTGTTGTTGTGGATGTGACATACCCTAATTATGGTGCCTATTACGAGGCAGGCTACGCACAGGCCCTCAGTAAAGAAGTAATCGTCTGTTGCAGAGGTGATGTTTTTCGAGGCGAATTGAAAGGAAGCATTCGTCCTCACTTTGACATATCCCAAAAAGCAATGGTCGTTTGGGAAGATGAAAATGATCTTGTTCAACGGCTGAAAAATCGAATAGAAGCAACCGTGCGATGAGTCGCAAGACAAAAGAGCCGCCCTATGGCGGCTCTTTCAATGTCTAGGGATGTCGTTTTTTGCCTTATACCCTCCCTACACCACTTCTACAGGGCAAGGCATCTCCCCAGGCTCCGCATCCCTTCTGCGTATCCGCTTCCTGGCGAACAGGTAGATCCCCACCTGCCCGATCCCGGAAAGGCCCCAGGTCACAGGATAGCAGGCAAAGAGCATCGTCACCGTGGGCATCCAGGCAAACACGGTCTGCAGCCACACGATGCGCAGCAAACATACACCCACCAGCGTGCAGAGCATGGGCCCCACAGAATAGCCCATCCCGCGGGTGATGCCCGGGAAAACGTTCATGAATCCGCAGGTGAAGTAGGCGGCCATCAGCACGACCATCCGCTGCATGCCAAGGTCGATAACCGCCGGGTCGGAGGCATAAAAGCCCAGCAGCGTCCGGCCAAAGAGCATGATCGCCCCGCCCAGGATGATCCAGGTGACAAAGATCAAAGAGGTCGACACCTTGGCGACGCTGTCGATCCTGTCGTATTTCTTGGCGCCCATGTTCTGCCCGGAGAAAGTGATGGCCGCTGTGTAATAGGCGTTCATGGTGGTGCCGATCAGGCCTTCCACATTGCCCGCGGCGGCGCTGGCAGCCACCATGGTGGAGCCGAAACTGTTCACAGCGGACTGGATGAGCACGTTGGAAATGGAGAAGAAAAGCCCCTGCGTGCCTGCAGGCAGGCCGATGCGAACAATGCTCTTGAGCTTTTTGAAATCGATGCGCAATTGCTTGGGGATCACCCGGATCGCACCTTCGCTGCGCATCAGGCAGATCATGATGAGCACCAGCGCAAAATATTCGGAGGCAACCGTCGCCCAGGCGACGCCAGCCACGCTCAAGTGCAGTACGATCACCAGGAACAGGTTGAGGATCACGTTCAAAATACCGGCGGCGATCAGGTAATACATGGGGCGGCGGCTGTCGCCCACCGCGCGTAGTATGGCCGCGCCAAAGTTGTACACCAGCCCCGCGGGGGATGAGAAGAAATAAATGCGCAAGTAAAGCTCTGACTGGAGGATGATATCCGGGGGCGTATCCATCCATTCCAGCATGGCCTTGGAAAACAGCTGCCCCGCCAGCATCACCACGATCCCGGCGACGAAGCTGATGCAGATGGCCGTATGCACCGTGCGGCTCACTTCGGCGGGCTTGCCCGCGCCGTGCTCCTGGGCCACCACCACGCTTACACCGGCCGACAGGCCCATGAACAGCGTGACCAGCAGGTTGACCAGCGCGCCGGTGGCGCCTACAGCGGCCAGCGCCTTCTCGCCGGAGAAGTTCCCCACCACTACCATGTTGGTGAAGCTGAATAATAGCTGCAAAAGGTTCAGCGCCATGATGGGCAGGGAGAAGGTCAGCATCTTGCCAAACAGCGGGCCGCTTAGCATATCGATATCGTGATGGGTCCGAGCCATGGGAGGTTTCGCTTCCTTTGAGCCGTAAGAATGGGAAGATAAAGCTTTTTTTCAATAAAAAAAGCCCAGATTTCATGGAATTCATGGAATGAGCTTTTTATGAAAATACGGTTCCAGTTCATTATATCATAAGATGGCCAGATTTTCACCATGGAAAGATGATTTTTTTGTATTCTCTGGGATGGCGGCGGCAATGACGAAGGGGTGACCCCAGGAAAAGGCGTCCCTCAAATAAACACATAAAGCGGATTACTTCATTGCCGGCGGGGCTCCTAAGCATCCCGATTTGCCTTCCCCTTTAGGCCCTTCGCACCATCCGTCGCTGCGCTAGGCTGGTGTTCCGCCTGCCTCAGGCCTCGCCTCCGTCAGGCTCCAGGTTCGCTTCGCTCACCCTTCGGGCGGTGCCGACGAAGGCGGATGAGGAAGAGTGGGGGACCGCCCGCAGGCGGTGGAGGGATTCCAAGGCGCCTTTTGATTCGTTACATCATCCTAAGCGG
>JAEWAH010000097.1 GCA_023391725.1 Bacillota bacterium
TCACCAAGAACGGTATCGTGCGGCATAAACAGCAGAACGCCAACCATCAGGTGCATCAGAAGACCACCAAGCGCACCCGCCACCTGCGCGCGGCCGGCGTTGTGGACAACAAGGCGGAAGCCCGCACCATCAAGACTCTGCTGCCGTACATTTAAGCCATCCCTGGCTGAAGGAGGAGAAACACCATGGCACGTATCAAAAGAGCTGTCAACTCGCTGAAAAAGCGCCGCAAAGTATTGAAGCTGGCCAAAGGTTATTTTGGCGCAAGGTCGAAGCAGTACCATGCCGCAACAGAACAGGTAGCCCGTTCCCTGCGCTATGCCTTCGTAGGCCGCAAGCTGCGCAAGCGGGATTTCCGCCGTCTGTGGATCACCCGTATCAACGCCGCTGCGCGCTTGAGCGGTATGAGCTATTCCACCTTTATTTCGGGACTCAAGAAGAAGAACGTGGAAGTCAACCGCAAGATGCTGGCCGACCTGGCCGTCAACGATGCCCAGGGTTTCGCGCAGCTTGTTGAAGTGGCCAAGAACGCGTAATCAAACGCTTGAATCCGAAACATAAAAAACCAGCCGTACCGTTTGGACAGGCTGGTTTTTTGTGTTCTAATCGTTGAATATTACAATATCAAATCAATAATAATCCCCGTTATCAGCGCAAAGATAATGACATACGCAATATACAGCGCGAACCGCTTTACACCCAGCACAATCTTCACAGCGCCAAGGTTGGTAATCTTTGTGGCGGGGCCGGTCAGCATGAACGCCGCGGCAGACCCCAAGCTCATGCCGCTTAAGAGCCATTGCTTTAACAGCGGAATCGTACCTCCGCCGCACACATACAGCGGCACGCCAATGGTGGCGGCCATCAAAACGCCAAATCCCCGTTGGTCGCCGAATAGGTTGGCAAAGGCATCCTCCGGCACATAGCGCTGAAACATGGCCGACAGCAGAACACCCAGCAGAAAGTACACACCGGTAGCCTTTACGTTGCGGCCCAGGTTTTTTAAAAAGCGCAGGATCAGGTTTGGGTCCGTATCCCGGCTTGCCGCTTCGCCAAAGTTTTTGAAATCAAAGAAGGGCTTGCTTTTGTAAAACAGGCGCACCAGCACCCCAGCCGTGACGCCGCAAATCAAGCATGTGAAAAAGCGCACCCAGAGCGCTGTTTCTCCCAACGCCGCGCTATAGATAAGCAATTGCGGGTTTAAGAGCATGGAACTCATCATAAACGCCGCCAGCCAGTCATGCCGCATCCCCTTTTGCGAAAATGAGGCAGCCAACGGGATGGTGCCGTACATGCATATGGGTGAAGCTATGCCAAGCAGGCTGGCCGGGATCAGGCCGAAGATACCCAGCTTCTTTTCCTGCAATTTGAGAAAGAGGGCGCTGATGCGCCCTTTCCCAAATACGGATATAAAGGATCCCAAGATCATGCCCAGCACCCAGTAAGGAAAAATCTGCTCGAACTGCACGCTAAAGTAAAACCAGAGGTAGATGCCTTCCCGGCGCAGGATATCAATCATCGATGCTCACCAGCGTATAAGTTTTGCTGCCCAGGCCGATCTGCTCCGCGTAATCCAGCGTGTGTACACCATTGCGGGATTCAATACGCTGGATCACCGATTTCCCATCCTCCGCCGCGTAGATCAAATCCACGCAGGCCTGGTCCAGCGCAACAGGATCCAGCGATGCCAGAATACCTATATCGTGCATATCGGGTGCTTTGGGGTAACCGTTGCAGTCGCAGTCGATGGAGATTTTGTTCATCACGCTGATGTAGAGTATCTTGTCGCCCATTTTGTCTGCCACGGCTTTGGAAGCTTCCGCCATGGACTCCAAAAAATCATCCTGTATACCGCCCCACATAGACTTATTGCTTTTACCGGCTGTATGGATCAGGCATTTGCCTTCCTTGGAGGCGATGCCGATGGACATGTTCTTGATCGCTCCGCCAAAGCCGCCCATTTCATGACCCTTAAAGTGGGAAAGAATCACGAAGAAATCATAGTTTGCAAGATGGGAGCCCACCAGGTCTTCCTTCAAATGCTTTCCGTTCTCAATAGGAAGCGCAAGGGATCCATCCGTATCCAGGATATCCACCGGAGCGACAGCCGTAAAGCCATGATCTTCCGCTACCTGCAAATGCATGGCGGTAGATGCGCGTCGGCCGCCATAGGCCGTATTGCTGTCCACAAAGGTACCATTTACGCTTAAAACAAAATCCTTGATTAGATCAGGCGAGAGAAAGTTTTTGCCGGTGGGTTCGCCCATATGGACCTTGATGGCCACCTTTCCGGTGGCTTCGCGGTTTAGGGCCTTGTAGATGGCAATCAAACCGGCAGGGCTTATGTCCTTGGTCATGTATACGGTGGAACCGGCAGGTGCGCTTTCAGCCTGAGCGCAGGGCCAGGCAAAGCATACGGCCAATAGCAAACATGTCAACAGAGCTGCAATGCGGAACGCATTTGCATAAGGGCAGGATATGTCTTTTGTCGCACGCTTCATTTGATACGCTCCCTTATCATGTTATTTGTTTAACATATTCAGGCATCTGTCTGCTATCATACCATAGATCAGAATAAGGTCAAGTATTTTTTTCCATTTATGTTCCATTATCCCAGCCACAACCGTACAAGAAAGCCGCCCGGCCAGCCGAAGCCTGCCGGGCAGCATTCGTAAGTGCCTGCTTATACCTTTGCTGCCTGTAGATGGACCACAATCTCTGAAAGGCCCGCAGCACGCAGATGCAATTGCACCTTCCCCGGTGTCAGGCCGGCGCGTATGAACACATATGTAGTCATCTTCCTTGCGAAAATTCCGAAAACGATTGAAACGATCAATCGCATCCCTTATAATGGAAAAAGAATCGCATGTGTACCGTCTGCCGAAACGGAGGGAAGCATGAAAAAGCAAAACAGCACATTCAGGATCACATCACGGACGCTCGCCCTTCTTTGGGCGGCATTGTTGTTTTTCATGTATTCTATTGCCCTTACGCAGCGGGCGGAAAAATCGGAGGAGGCCTTTTTGATGAGCGCGAGCGCACAAAGTTCCACAAAGATGGGGATGAGCAGAGATATCCTGATTGATCAGATCGGCTATAAGCCCGGGGAAGAAAAGATCGCCTTCTTCCGGGGCAAAGCCCTGGGCGATGGCTTTGAAGTGATGGACGAGAACGGGAAGGTGGTCTATGCGGGCACACTTTCGCAGGCCAAAGCTGACGCGGCCTCGGGGGATACGGTTGCCTTCGGGGATCTCAGCGCCGTATCACAGCCCGGCACTTATTGTCTGCGCGCGGGTGGTGAAGTCTCGCCTTCATTTCAAATAAGAGAAGATGTCCATGCTGCCTGCTTTAAGGATGTGGTGCGGTTCTTCTACCTCCAGCGATGCGGCAGCGCTCTTCCCAAAGACCTGGCCGGAGCCTATGCCCACCCGGCCTGCCATACGGGGATAGCGACAGTATACGGTGCCAAGGAAACGAAGGAAGTCTCGGGCGGATGGCATGACGCCGGTGATTACGGACGCTATGTGGTCCCTGGGGCTAAGACGGCGGCAGACCTTTTGCTGGCCTATAAAGCAAACCCCACCCTGTTCGGAGATGATTTCAACATTCCCGAAAGCGGAAACGACATCCCCGACATACTGGATGAAGTCCGCTACGAGCTGGACTGGCTCTTGAAAATGCAGGATGAGAAATCAGGCGGCGCGTACCACAAAGTCACCTGCGAAAACTTCCCCGGCTTTGTGATGCCGGAAAAGGAAACGGCGTCCCTGGTGCTTAGCCCCATCTCCACCACCGCCACGGGAGATTTTGCCGCCATCATGGCCCTGGCTTCCAGGATCTACAAGGATTTCGATGCCGCCTTTGCCGATACATGCCTTAGCGCGGCACAAAAGGCCTGGGCGTATTTGATAACCCACCCCAACGTAACCGGCGGCTTCCACAACCCCGACCGCATCGTTACCGGGGAATACGGTGACGGCGAAGATGCGGACGAGCGGTATTGGGCCGCGTGCGAATTGTTTTGCACCACGAAAAAAGCGGAATACCGGAATCACGCCGACCATCTGCTGAATTCACAGGCGCTTTCAGGCTTAGGCTGGGAGGATGTTGGAACGTACGGCCACATGGCCTATCTTGCAGCCGGGACAGGGACGCCTGCCAGTATCGAAAAGATCACAGCCCATGTTTTGAACGAGGCGGAAGATCTGCTGGCCGTCGCCAGTAAAGATGGCTACCGCAATACCCTTGGGCTGGACTATCCCTGGGGCAGCAACATGGTGGTGGCCAACCACGCCATGCACCTGCTTTTCTTCTCTTCCCTTGCGCCTGAAAAGGCGGCAGCGTACCGTCAGGCCTCCGGGCAACTGATGCATTACCTGTTTGGGGCCAATCCCATGGGCTATTGTTATGTAAGCGGCCATGGCACGGTTTCGCCCCTTCATCCCCACCACCGGCCCAGCGGGGCCGCAAACAGCGCCATGCCCGGCATGCTTTCCGGCGGACCCGACCGCGGCCTGCACGATCCCTGCGCCAAGTCGGTCCTTGCTTTAAAGCCGCCTGCCAAGTGCTATGTGGACGATGTGCAAAGCTATTCCACCAACGAGGTGGCCATCTACTGGAATTCGCCACTGGTGTATGTGATGGCAGCGCTTGCAAAATAACGCAGCCCCTCTTGCCGGGAAGGTGTGCCTTTCCGGTCTTTTTGCCATTTTCCCGTTTCACACATCGTCTTTTCCTGCTATAATAAGTAAGGTTGGATTTTTCTTTCAGCATGATATGAAAAGAGGTCCTTGGCGCTTGAAACTGGACTACAAGGAAATAGAGCTTAAAGACCGAGAATGGATGGATCCCCTATTAAAAATGAGCGGGCGCGGCTCGCTGGATTACAGCTTCACTACCGCCTTCCTTTGGCGATGCGTTTACAAGTACAAAGCAGCGCGGCTGAACGATTACCTGATTATCCTTTGCGGCCTCCAAGAACCCAGTTATCTTTTCCCCGCCGGGCAAGGCCCGCTGGAACCGGTCATCGAGGCGCTGATCGAGGACGCCAGGCAAAGGGGCACGAAGCTTGCCTTCAATACGATCCTGGCCAATGATAAAGAAAAATTGGAACAATTGTACCCCGGCAGGTTTGAATTTACCCCCTTTAGGGACGGGCAAGACTACATTTACACCACCCAAAGCCTTGCCACCCTCACCGGCAAGAAGCTGGCCGCCAAACGCAACCACATCCACCGTTTTACGGATAATCACCCGTCCTGGGCATATGAGCCGCTAACGGAAAAGAACATGGATGAGGCCAGGCAGATGAACATGGCCTGGTGTCTTCAGGCGGGCTGCCTGGAAGATCGCAGCCTGTATGATGAATCCTGCGCGGTAGAGCAGGCCCTGCGCCACTTTTCAGAACTGAAGCTGGATGGCGGGCTCCTGCGGGCGGAAGGCCGGGTGGTAGGATTCTCCATTGGCGATCCACTGAGCGACGATACGTATCTTGTTCACTTTGAAAAAGCCTTTGCCGATGTGCAAGGCGCCTATCCCATGATCAATCAGCAATTTGTACTGCATAACTGCATGGATTTCGCCTATGTTAACCGGGAGGAGGACGCCGGCGTCCCCGGGCTTCGCCAGGCAAAGCTTTCTTACTGTCCGGATCATCTGGTAGAAAAATACCAGGCGACCCTTGTGGAGGCGTGAATCTCCCATGATCCGTTTTGCGCTTGACAACGACCTTACTCAGCTCAAGGCGCTGTGGGAAGAGGCTTTCGGCGATACGCCGGAGGATACGGATGATTACTTTACCCGCCGCCATCAAAACGACTGCATGCTGGTTTTCGTTCAGGAAGGTGATATCGCCGGGATGCTCTCGCTTTTGCCCGTAACGCTCGCCTCGCAAGGCCGGGAATTTCCCGCGCGGTATATCTATGGCGTCGCCACCAAGCAGACCTTCCGCGGCCAGGGGATCAGCACGCGGCTGATGGAATATACCCATGCCTTTATGAAAGAGCAGGGCGAAAAGGCAGCCATACTGGTGCCCGCCTCTCCCAGTCTTTTCGACTTTTACGGCAAGCGGGGATATAAAACCATCTTCTCTTTGGACATCGCGCAAAAAACGGCCAAAGAAATCTTTCCCTCCCCCATGGACGGTCACGCTGCGCCCTGCGATACGGCTACCTATACCCAGATACGGGACAAGGCCTTCTTCTCAAGCAGCCTGTATGTCCGCTGGGATGAGCGCGCGGTGGATTATGCCGTCACCAGCCTTTCCTCCCCCGGGGGCTTATTGCATCTTAAAGCGCCTGGCGGCGAGGGCTGCGCCCTATGGGAGCGCCAGGAGAATGAGGTGCTGGTGCGGGATCTTGCCCTTGTGAACATGGATATGCATACGGCCCTTTCTTTGCTGCATACGGTCCTGCAAGCGCCCCTGTATACCCTGCGCCTTATGCCGGGCTCCTTCCCCGGCGCTGTCTCCCGCCCCTTCGGAATGATCCGCTGGCTGGATGCGGAGCCCATCCTTTCCGGCAGTCCGCCGTATCTATCTTTGGCTCTAGATTAAGCAGCTATCGAAAAATGTTTTTCTACATCCATGGGCCTTTAGAAGATCTTTTTTAGATCGCTCAATCAGTTCATCAGGCGTCACCGAAACCAGGTGGCGCCTGCTTTTATTGCCTTCTTAAATGATGAGAAATACAGAAGCAAACAGATACAAGTGATACAGATACACTTCCTCAGTTGAAACCTTAAAGCCATCACATCTTTTGCTTTTTTCTCATATTCATGGAAATGGGCACCAACAACACCAATGAAAGGAGCTTTGCAAATGTATTCAAGGAACAATAGGTCGTGTTGCGATAACGGTGACTCATTGCTTTGGGCAATAGCCATAGCCGCGCTGGTTATAGCCGTAGTGGCACTCATCCTCGTTTTAACCCTCCTTACTCCCCCGGGAGTAGCTGGCGGAATTCAAGCCAAGCTAACTGGCGCAGAAGGCGGATTGCTCTCGGAAAGTGCAAGTTTTGTTAATACCAGCCGCAGTATCGCATATGACGCGGGTGCAGGCGTGTTCACAATTAGTGCCTGATGGCGCCGGATCGCCGGTGAGCGTAAGCTATACGTTGGAAGTGCATGGCAATCCGAATACCACCGTGTCCTCTCCGATAGTTTTAGGGCAAACGTCTGGAAGCGCTTGGATCACCGTTAACCTCGCCCCCCGCGCCTGTCGCGCTCGTCAGCTCAACCATCGCTGAAATTTTGATTTCCGGCACTGTGCCTGTACAAGCAGGTGTCGTGATCACAAGATAACATTTTCCAACCATGCGACAGCGGAACAGATGACATGCGCATCTGTTCCGTTTTCATATTCCCATGTCTCTTCCCAACCAAAATTAAAATTTCGCACAAATGTGCCCAGGGTATTGACACTGCATAGGAAGATGATATAATAGCCTCATTTCATAGTATACATGTATGAATAAATATATTCAAGGAGGAGACCATCATGGCAGAGCAAAAAAAGAACTGGCGTTTTGAAACGCTGCAGGTCCATGTAGGCCAGGAGAGCCCTGACTCCGCCACCGACTCACGGGCGGTGCCCATCTACCAGACCACATCCTATGTCTTCCCCAGCGCCAAGAGCGCGGCGGACCGCTTTAGCCTTAAGGAGCCCGGCAACATTTACACCCGCATCATGAACCCCACCAGCGACGTGTTTGAAAAGCGTATCGCGGCGCTGGAAGGCGGTGTGGCAGCGCTGGCGGCAGCCTCCGGCGCGGCGGCTACCACCTATGCCATCATGAACATCGCCTTTGCGGGCGACCACATCGTGGCTGCCACCACCATCTACGGCGGTACCTACAACCTGTTCGCCCATACGCTTCACGATTACGGCATTACGACCACCTTTGTCCACCCGGACGAGGAAGGGATCGAGGAGTTTGAAAAGGCCATTGCGCCCAACACAAAGGCCATCTTCATCGAATCCCTGGGCAACCCTAATTCCAGTGTAGTGGACATCGAGGCGTATGCCAAACTGGCCCACAAGCACGGCATTCCCCTCATTGTAGACAACACCTTTGCCACCCCCTACCTCCTGCGTCCTATCGAGTACGGCGCGGACATTGTGGTGCACTCCGCCACCAAATTCATCGGCGGCCATGGCACGGCCATCGGCGGGGTGATCGTGGACGCCGGCAAGTTCAACTGGGCGGCCTCCGGAAAGTTCCCCAAATTCACCACACCCGACCCCAGCTACCATGGGCTGAACCTGTGGGAAGCGGTAGGCAACCTGGCTTACATCATAAGGGCCAGGGTCATTCTCTTGCGGGATACGGGCGCGGCCCTGGCGCCGTTCCACTCCTTCCTTTTCCTGCAGGGGCTGGAGACATTGTCGCTGCGGGTGGAACGCCATGTGGAGAATACCATCAAAATTGTGGAGTTTTTGAAAAAGCACCCCAAAGTGGCCCACGTGAACCATCCTTCTCTTGAAGAAAACGGCTGCAAGAAGCTGTACGACAAGTATTTCCCCAAGGGCGCGGGCTCCATTTTCACCTTTGAGTTGAAGGGCGGCGCGGAGGAAGCCAAATCGTTTATCGACAAGCTGCAAATCTTCTCCCTTCTGGCTAACGTGGCAGACGTGAAATCCCTGGTCATCCACCCCGCCAGCACCACCCACTCCCAATTGACCGAGGAGGAACTGGTAAGGAGCGGCATCACCCCGGGCACCATCCGCCTGTCCATTGGCATCGAGCATGTGGATGATCTGATTGAGGATCTGAAGCAGGCGCTTGACGCGATCTAAAAGCACCTTCTTAAAAACATGGCCCTGCTGCTTTTTTACGGCAGGGCCCTTTATTATTTTTATATATGTTTCAATTTCTTTCCATCCAGGGTATATCTATACCGTTTCCTTTCCGAATCTCCACAGAATCTCCATAATTCTCTGTTATTCTGTGGAAGGGAAGATTGGATCCCGGCTTTCCGCGACGGCGGTACCCCGGCGTTCCCAACGGGCATGATGCCCTTCCAATCGCGTATCCCTTAATTAATATTTAATTTGCCCTGTGCCCGGCATTTGGCGCGCAGGGCACTATTTTTATGCCATCCCTCCCCTTGCGCGGGCAGGGGCTTTTAAATATACTGTACATAGAATTTGGAAGGATGTGATCGTATGCAGATGACGCTGCGCTGGTTCGGCCCGGGGATCGATACGGTGTCCCTATGGCAGATCCGGCAGATCCCCGGGGTCGCGGGGGTCGTATCCACGCTGTACGACATGGCGCCGGGGGTATTGTGGCCCAAGGAGCGCATCACGGCTCTCCGGGAAGAGGTGGAGGCCGCTGGGCTCAAGCTCCTGGGCATCGAAAGCGTCAATATCCACGATGATATCAAAACCGGCGCGCCCGGGCGTGACATGTACATCGACAACTACATCAAAACGCTGGAGGAATTGGGAAAGCAGAACGTGCATGTGATCTGCTACAACTTTATGCCGGTGTTTGACTGGACACGCAGCGATCTGCAAAAGCCCCGGGAGGATGGGGCGACGGTGCTGGCCTACGACCAGTCAAAAATTGACGCCATCGATCCCAACAGGATCTTTGAGCAGATGCAAAGCGGCAGCAATGGCTTCATGCTCCCCGGCTGGGAGCCGGAGAGGCTCAGCCGCATCCATGACCTCTTCCGCGCCTATGAGGGCATCGACGAGGAAAAGCTGCTTACCCATCTGGTGTACTTTTTGAAAGCTATCGGGCCGGTTTGCGAAAAGTACGATATCCGCATGGCCATCCATCCGGACGATCCGCCGTGGCCGGTATTTGGGCTGCCCCGGATTGTCACGGGTTTAGAGAGCATCCAAAGGCTTTTAAAAGCCGTGGACAAGCCCTACAACGGCCT
>JAEWAH010000213.1 GCA_023391725.1 Bacillota bacterium
CTGCTGGGCATCAACATGGGCCGGGTAGGATTCCTGACCGAGATTGAGCTGGATACCCTGGAAGATTCCGTGAAGAAGCTGTGCGATGGCGCGTTCTACATTGAGGAACGCATGCTGCTGTCGGTAAGCGTCAATGAAGAAGCACCCATGCTGGCCCTCAACGACGCCGTTGTCAACCGGGGTTCCCGGCTGATCGCTATGGATGCCTATATTTCCAACGATCTGATTGGCCGTTACGTGGCGGACGGCGTGATCATCGCCAGCCCCACAGGCTCCACGGGCTATTCCCTTTCAGCAGGCGGGCCTATCGTAAGCCCCGATGTTCCTTGTATGGTGGTTTCTCCCATTTGCCCCCATACCTTGCAGCATAGGCCCGTGGTTGTTTCCGCCAAGGAAACAGTCCGCCTTCAACTGGATGGCGAGGACGGGCAGGGGATATATCTATCCGTGGACGGCCAGACCACCGTGCCCCTTTATGGGCAGGATACGGTCTATGTGGCCTGCGCGAAGCAGACTGGCAAACTGATCCGGCTGGAAAAGCCGCATTTTTTCACCCTTGTGCGCGAAAAACTGACCGAGTGGAGCCGGTAGCACTACCAAGGAGGAACGAGCATGAAGACTGTGCGGCAAGTAGCCATTTTGGACATCATCGGGAAAAAGGATATCGAAACGCAGGAGGAGCTGGCCGAGGAGCTTAAAAAGCAGGGCATCGTGGTCACACAGGCCACTGTGTCACGCGACATCAAGGAGCTTAGGCTTTTGAAGGTGCTTTCTTCCAGCGGCGCCTATAAATATGCCACGGCGGACAAGGCGGAGCATGGCCTTTCAGACCGCTTCATCCGCATGTTCACAGAATCCGTTTTGAGCATGACCTATGCCAACAACCTGATCGTGATCAAGACCCTTTCCGGCAGCGCCAATGTGGCGGCGGAGGCGGTTGATAACCTGCACTGGCCGGAGATCCTGGGTACCCTGGCAGGAGACAATACCATCCTGCTAGTAATCAGGGCAAATGAGGAAGTCGAAACCGTACTCAAGAGAATGCAGGAAATGATGCGGTAAGGAACGAATACAATGCGCGAGATTATTCGCGCATTTTTTGTTGTTCCTTTTACTTATTTCTTTGCTTATCTCATGGAGGGGACCGGGATGCTGCTTGCTTTGACGATCAGGAACGTGGCCTTGATCGAGAACCTGACCATTACCCTGCATGAGGGGTTTCATGTGCTCACAGGGGAAACGGGGGCCGGGAAATCCATCGTGGTGGATGCGGTCAACCTGGTTCTGGGAGGCCGCGCGGACCGGGAATTGATCCGCACAGGCTCCGACAAGGCCTATGTGGAAGCGCTTTTTGATATCCGGGACAATCCGAATATCCAGGCCGTCCTTTTAAAGCAGGAGCTGGAAGCAGAGGATGGCATATTGACCATTTCCCGGGAAATCACTGCCGCCGGCAGAAACGTCTGCCGGGTGATGGGCGTATCTCTGCCCCTTAATATTCTCAAGGAAATTACATCTCCCCTGGTGGATGTGCATGGCCAGCATGAACATCAGTTCTTGATGGACGAGCGCAGGCACCTTCTTTTTTTGGACAGCTTCGGGGACGAAAAGCACCGCGAGTGCATGGAAAAAGCAACCCGGGCGCTGGAGAACTATCAGGCCCTGACCCGGGAACTGAACCGATTGACCCGCGAGAACAGCCAGCGGGAGCAGCGGATGGATACGCTGCGCTTCCAGCTTCAGGAGCTGAAGGCTGCCAAGCTTGTATCCGGGGAGGAAGAGGAGCACAAAAGGGAACTGGAAAGGCTGCGCCACAGCGTGAAGATCTCTGAAGCCATGTTAAAGGCGTATGAGGATGTTTACGCCGGCGCAGGAAAGCAATATAGCGCCCTGGCCCTTTTAAGGCAGGCCGCCTCCGCGATGGAGGGCATCCGTTCCCTGGATCCGGAATACGAAAAGCTCCATGAAAAACTCACAGGATTGTATTATGAATTGGAGGACGCGGGGCTTATCCTGCGCAGCCTTTCGGAGGGTGTTCAAGCCGACCCGGACCGCCGTGAACAGCTGGAGACGCGGTTGGACATGATACGCCGCCTGGAGCGAAAATATGGGCCTACGGTGGATGAGGTGATCGCCTACTTAAAAAAGATCACCGAAGAATACGCGGCCTTTGAAAGCATGGATGAAACGCTGGAAGAGATGCATCAGCGCCAAAAAGAGCTTTTTGCCGCCTGGCGGAAGGAAGCCGCGCTATTATTGGAATCCAGGAAGAAACTGGCCGCATGGTTTGAAAAAGAAATGGTGGCGCAGCTTCAGGAATTGGGCATGGGAAAAACACAGTTCGCCGTGCAGTTCGGCCAGCCTTTTTCTCAAACGGAAGTTCAGGAAGAGGAAGTGGCTTTTCTGATTTCTCCCAACCCTGGGGAGCCTTTGAAGCCCTTGTCGAAGATAGCCTCCGGTGGCGAGCTATCCCGGCTGATGCTGGCCATCAAGTCTATCGCCGCCAAGCGCGGCCTGGTGCCCACCATGATCTTTGACGAGATCGATACAGGTATCAGTGGAAAAATAGCCCAGGTAGTGGCAGAAAAGATCGCCAAGATTGCAGCGTTTCGCCAGGTCTTGTGCGTGACACATCTGCCTCAAATTGCCGCCATGGCGGACTATCATTATCTGGTGGAAAAGGCCGTGGAAGGCGGCAGGACATATACGGGTATTCATGAACTGGACGAGCCGTCCCGGGAGCGGGAACTGGCCAGGATGGTAGGGGGGACCGGGGGAGAGAACGACTCCGGACTTTTGCACGCCCGCAATCTGTTAAAGGCTGCAAGCACGCTGAAAATGGATGCGGCCGCTGAAAAAAATTGCCCGTGACCTCAGTTTGTTTAGAATTTCACTTGCAATTTCAGGGGTAGATTATGATATAATAGCTGGTGGGACAAGTCAGGATTATTTTGATTATTTAGCCACAGGAAGAACAGCTTTTTTTTTGCTGGCGAAGGGAGGACTTTTGTCCGTGTTAGGTCGTACGTTCCCGGGCGGCATCCATCCCGAGGAGGGCGTCAACGGAAAATCCGTTACAGGCGGCTTGCCCATTACCATATTGCCGCCGCCTTCCCGGGTCATTATTCCCATGCAGCAGCATATCGGCGTGCCTTGCCGGTGTGTTGTCGCGCCGGGAGATTATGTGAAGATCGGACAGATCATCGGCGAGGCCGGGGGCTTTGTTTCCGCGCCTGTGCATGCCAGCGTGTCAGGAACCGTCCAAGCGGTTGAGCCCCGCCAGATGGCCAATGGGCTTACCGTTCAGGCTGTAATCATCGAAAATGATTTTAAGGAAGACTGGGCGCCGCTGACGCCTGCCGCCAATCCGGAAGCCTTAAGCGCCAAGGAACTGGCGGAGATCAGCCGCAACGCAGGGATCGTGGGTCTTGGCGGCGCGACCTTCCCCACGTCGGTGAAGCTCTCCCCGCCGCCGGATAAAAAGCTGGATACGCTTGTGATCAACGGAGCGGAATGCGAGCCTTATCTTTCCGCCGACCACCGGCTGATGCTGGAAAAAACGGATCTTATCGCCGATGGCATCGCCTTGGTCAAAAAAGCGCTGGGCCTGAATACGGTTATCATGGGCATCGAGAGCAATAAGA
>JAEWAH010000223.1 GCA_023391725.1 Bacillota bacterium
GGGAACAGGCTTGCGGAAGGAATCCAATAAAACTCCCACAGGAAAGCGCGCCATAAGCTAAACCTCCATTTATCTTTTTTCAAGAATACCGTTACGTCGTTTTGCCCGGGAGAAGATGGGCGGGGATCAGATGGGTCTGGCGGCGCACATCACTGCCTTCCAGCATGGCGCGCATCAGTTCCATGGCTTTTGTGGCGATGGAGATGGCGTCCTGCTTCATGTGGGTGAACTCATAGTCCCCCAAGTACCCATACTTTTCATCAAAGCAGCAAATGGCCAGGTCCCCCGGCACGCGCAGGCCGGCCTGTGAGGCGATAATCTTCGTCCACTTGGCAAGCCCGTATTCGCTGGTCACTACAGCAGTCACATCCGGATGGCTCTTCAGCCAGGCGAATATGGCGGCAGGCTCCTGGGGCTCCTCCTGCGGGCTCTCGAACAGGCCCATGCGGCTGATCTCGGGCAGGACTAGGGGCGGAAGCTCCACAAGCCCGTGGGCCTTCATGGCCTGCACATATCCTGCGTGGCGCTCTTCCAGGGAAATGGCCTCATTGGTGGTAGGCGTAAAAAAGCCGATGTTTTTGTGCCCCTTGGTGATAAGCATTTCCGTAAGCTCTCTGGCTGCGCTCAGGTTATCGGTATACACGCTGGGGGCGGGGATGCCCGCCATAGGACGGTCGATGATCACGATGGGGAAGTGGTCCAGTACCAGGCGCAGTAGATCCGTGTTGTAATACTGCCCGTGGGCCGGCAGGACGATGATGCCCTTCACATCTAGGGAAAGAAGCTGATGCAGCGCAGTGCGTTCCTTTTTCTGGTCGGCATAAGAAACAGACAGGCAGGTTTGAAACCCATTTTCCGCAGCCTGGCGATCAAGTTCATAAAAAAGGCTGAGGGCGTAGGTTTCACCAAGGTCCTCCATAATCAGCCCCAGGCGCTTGGCGGAAGGCTCCTTGAATGAAAAGGAAGAATGGGGGGCGGGGAACTTAGCGCTTTTTTCTGAAGGATCGGCAACGAAGGTCCCCAAGCCCCGGCGGCGAACCACCAGGCCTTCCTCTGCCAGCATGTTCAGCGCGCGTTTGCTGGTGATGCGGCTCACGTTGTGCTTTTCGGCCAGCTCCCGCTCCGTTTCCACGCGGTCGCCCGGTGCGCGCCTGCCGCTGCGGATCTCCTCCGCCAGCTGCATATAGATCTCTTCGTATAAAAAGGATGATTCCATGGCAGGCCTCCTTCAGGCGGCAGGATAAAATATCCTGAGGCATCTGTGGTATTATATCAAATATACCAACCGGATTCAAGAGGGGATTATGCACCCGCGTTTTCTTGAATATCTCAATTCGTAGGGGTTCAAAGGGTGAATTTTGCGTCCATTCTTTCCTGAATATCACAAAAATATATCCAGAATATCAAAGGAATAGATTGATTTGCTGGATATATTATGGTATACTTTGCTTGACAGAATGTGGATTGGAGGCGGGGCTGTGATAAGCTGCCTGCGTACTTTCTGCGTTCAAATTTGACAGGAGGGTACGTTTCATGGAAAAAAGGAACCTGTTCAAATCCCTACTTTCCCTGACCATGGCTTTGGCCATGCTGCTGTCCCTTGCCGGGAGCGCCTTGGCCCAGGCGGCAACAGAACCGCTGGGAGAGATCCGGATGCTCACCGCTGTGACCGGCGGCAAGGACGAAGCAGAGATGACACTCTTCCAGGAAGCTCTGGGAAAGGCCCTGAACGCGACGGTAACAATGGAGAAGCCCGCGTCTGACTATGACAACGTAATCATGCAGAAACTCTCCGGCGGCGAGCAGTACGACCTGATCTACGTCAGCGCAACGATGATGCACAACCTGCAGGAACAGGGCGCCCTCACCGATCTTACCGATCTGGTGAAAGCTTCCCCCATCCTGGGCGATGCTAATGTGGTTTCCCCCTCCGAATGGGATCAGGTGACCGTGGATGGTCGCATCTGGGCCAGCTTTAATAAGAAGGAAGTCCATAAGCTGGTGAGCATCAACAAGGTGCTGGCCCAAAAGGCTGGCGTGGATGTGGATGCCATTGTGCCCACCCTGGACGGCTACTATGATGTGTTCAAGAAGCTGCAGGCTGTGGGCGGGGAAGGCTTTTACGCCTTCAATACCGTCATCAACGGCCTGCATGACCTGCAGCCCTGGTTTGCCTCCCAGGGGATCAAGATGGGCATGGTTAAGAGTGCGGACGGCACTGTGACCGTTCCCGCTGCCACCGAAGCTGCTATCCCCGTATGGGAGTGGCTTGCCAAGCTGTACAAAGAAGGCCTGCTTGACCCCAACTGCCTGACGGATGCCACCAAGGACCTGCGCAACAAGTTCAATACCGGCGCTACCGGCGTGGTGGTGGACTGGGCGGCTTGGACCGGCCTGTACAACGTGAACGCTGGCGACAAGTACCCGGCCGAATATGAAGCCTATCCTCTGCCCGGCACCAAATCCGAAACGGGCGATTTCATGCTCTCCCGCGGCGATCCTTCCCTGTGGATCATTCCCGCCAACGCCAAGAACCCTCAGGCTGCTTTCAAAGTCCTGGAGTACTTCGCGACCCAGGAAGGCGGCCAGCTGCTTTCCATCGGTATCGAAGGGAACGACTGGACCATGGTGGATGGCAAGGTGGCCCTCACGGATCTTGGCAAGACCCACGGCAAGGACCATGGCGCGCCCGTGCCTGTGAGCAACCAGTTTGTGAACCCCGTGGCCTGGAACCCCGGCTTTGAAAAGGCCATGACCTACCTGCCCTATGCCTCCATAGAGCTTAGCAACGCCAACACCGGCAAGTACAAGGAAATCGTTGCCAAGTACGCCACCCAGATCATCAACGGCTCCATGACCGCCGCTGACGGCATCGCCGCCATGCAGAGCGAGCTTACGCAAGCTGGGATTACCAAGTAAAAGGAATTCAGGGTTCTGTGGTGAAAATTATAGGGTGCCGGCCTAACTCCGCCGGCACCCTCCTTGCGCAGAAAGGGGAAAGCCGATGAACAGCGCTATACAGCCATCCGGGGCGATCCGCGCAAAACGAAGGCGTCAATTGCTTCGCCAGCGTCTGAAGCAATACCGGTCGATTTATCTGATGCTGGTCCCGGTACTTTTATACTTTGCCGTGTTTTCCTTCTATCCGCTGGTGCTGGGATTTATCCAGAGCCTGCAGAAGGAACGGCTGCTGGGCACGCCCCAATTCATCGGTTTTGGAAACTATAATACGATCTTAAACGATTTCGTGTTCCGGCAGGCATTTTTCAATTCTGTATATATAGGAACGCTTTCACTTTTTATTAATCTGGCCGTGGCAGTAGTCTTGGCCGTATGCGTCAATGAGATCCGCTCCAAGTTCGCAAAATCGGCCGTTCAGACCGTCACCTTTCTGCCGTACCTTTTTTCCTGGACGGTGGTAGGTGGCGTGTGGGTCTATGTGCTGTCCATGGGTGGCCTGGTGAACACGGTGTTAGCTGGGCTTGGCCTTGACAAGATCGGCTTTTTTACCGTCGCCAGCTGGGGCCGCCCGGTCATTCTTTTCACCAATGCCTGGAAACAGGCCGGATATTTTGTAGTGCTGCTGATGGCTAGCATCGTGACCATCGATCCCGGCATCTTTGAGGCCGCCCGCATCGACGGCGCCTCCAGGATGCGGCAGATCACGCATATCATCCTGCCCCAGTTGGGCCCCACCATCAAAACGCTGCTTGTAATCGGCGCGACAGCAGTATTGCGGAATTTTGACCAGGTCTTTATCTTGAGCCGCCCGGCCATCAAGGACCAAATCAGAAGCCTGCTCTTGTACATTTATGAGGAAGGCATTCTTCAAATGCGAATAGGCAAGGCCACCGCCGCCGCGACGGTGGTATTGCTGGCTACGGTTTTGATATCCACCATCGTAAGGCGCCTGGCCAGGTACGACCAGGACAGCGGCTATTAAGGGAGGGCGCTTATGGCAAGGCAGAAGGTATTCCGCAATGAGCTGGCGCCCGGCCTGAAGGTCATCAACTGGGCGCTTTTGACACTGGTCTTCTTCACCATGATCATTCCCATGCTTAACGTGCTGGCCGTTTCCTTGTCCACCAAGCTGGGCTCCATGCAGCCGGGGGTCATCCTCTGGCCCAGGGAATGGTCGGTGGAAGGGTATGTCACCATCTGGAGCCGGGCCAATCTTTCCCGGGCGTTTACCAATTCATCCTTCGTCTCGGTAACGGCCACCTTCATTCAGGTGGTATTGTCTTCCCTGGCTGGGTATGTGCTGGTGCAAAAAGACCTGCCCTTTAGGAAAGCTATTTCTTCTATTATATTGTTTACTATGATGATCCCCGGCGACCTTACGCTGATTTCTATTTACTCCTTGAATAAGCAGATGGGCCTTTTGAACAGCTACACCGGGCTGATTATCAACGGCCTCGTCTCGGGTTTTTCCATCCTTTTGATGCGCAACTATTTCCTTTCCGTGCCGGAATCGCTGGCGGAATCGGGCCGCATCGACAACGCCACCGAGATGAAGATTCTTTTTTATATCTATGTTCCGCTGTCCATCCCGGGCCTAGCCGCCATTACCTTCCTGGAATTCATCGGTAAATGGAACGCGCTGATGCTGCCTGTGACCATCATCACCGACGCCAAACTGTATACACTGCCCATGATCCTAAAGCAGCTGGCCTTTGCTGACGACGGCACCTCCGGCATCGCCATCATCGCGCCCAATGCCCAGATGGCTGCCATATTGATCTCGGTGATCCCTTTGATCTTGCTGTATACCCTGGCGCAGCGCTTCTTGATCGGCGGTCTGACACTGGGCGCATCCAAGGGTTAATGCATTAAGATTTAGCATAAGGAAAGGGGCATTCTAATTTGAGTACGCCAATGAACCGGAAGACAATCGATTTGCTGCTTGATAAGAGCCAGGAGCGGCAATTCCTGCGCATTCCTTTTGAAGTGGGGGAGGACATGGAGCGGATTTCCATCTCCTACCAATACCAGCGCCGCCGCCCGGTTACAGAAAGCCCGGGGAATATCCATTCATATGAAGTAAATATCATCGACCTGGCTTTGGAAGATCCCGCCCATACGCTGATAGGGGCTTCCGGGTCGGAGCGCAGCCATATCACGGTGGAAGAGAACTTGGCCACGGATGGATACCGGGCTGCAACCTTGACTCCGGGCGTGTGGTATGTGGTTCTGGGCGTGTACAAGGTGGAGGAGGCGGGGTGCCCCTTAACCCTCACCATGGAGCAGACATGCAAAAAGGATGTGCTCCTCAAAGGGGACACCCATGTTCATACCACCCATTCCGACGGCCGGTACACGGTGGAGGAGACCATTCAAAGGGCCAGGGAAGACCGCCTGGATTACCTGTTCATCACCGACCATAACAGCATGACCTCCAACGAGTACCTTGTGTCAACCCCGGATCTTACCGTTCTGCCGGGGGTGGAGATCACCTATTACGACGGGCATTACAACCTGTACGGTGTCAAAAGGCCGGTGAATACCTTCGTAGCCAACAGCCGGGAGGAAGTGCTGGCCATCATGCGTGAGGGCCGTAAAAACGGCGCCATCGCCTCCCTCAACCATCCCATAGACCAAGGCTGCCCCTGGAAGTTTGGCTTTGGGGAAGATGTGCCGGCTGACCTGATCGAGATATGGAACGGCCCCTTCACCCCGTGGAATGCGGCGACTGTGGAGATGTGGCATAAGGAACTGTGCCGGGGCAGACACTGGCCGGCCATCGGCGGCAGCGACTCCCACCGGGGAGAACTGTTCCGGATGATTGCCACGCCCGCCTCCTTCCTGTATGCCCACTCCCATCAAAAGAGCGATATATTGCAGGCCATGCGGGCGGGGCACGCCTTCATCGGCATGAGTCCCGATGCGCCCACCATACATATGGCGGTGGGAAAGGCCCTGATGGGGGATACGGTGACTTGTGAGGATGGACAGACGCTGCGCTTGACATTGGAGCGCCTGGGGCCGGGGGACGAGGTTCGCCTGATCAATGAGCAGGGCATCCTATATAAGGAGACGCCCGGCGCCTGGCAGCGCTTTGAAATGGAGAAGAATGTTCAGGACAGCAGGTTTATAAGGGTGGAAGTCTGGCGGTCCCTGCCGGGGATCGGCCAAACACTGGCCGTCATCAGCAATCCCATTTATTTTGGGCTCACAAATAGCTCCCATGCTTAAAGAAGGAGAAGCATACAGGTGAAACTTACATGTTACGGCACAGGGGCGGCGGAAGCTATCCCGGGCGTTTTTTGTGATTGTGAAGTTTGTCAGAAAGCCAGACAGTTGCGGGGGAAAGAAATACGCTCCCGGCATCTGAGCACAGTGGATGAGGATATCCAGTTCGATCTTGGCCCAGACCTGTTCTATCATGTGGCTGCCTTTGGGCTGGATCCAAGGCGGACAAGGCACCTGATCATTACCCATGCCCACGCGGATCACCTGATGCCGGATGTGCTGGGCCTGCGCAGGCCACCCTTCTCCTTTGCAAAGGCTGGAACGCTTCAATTGATCGGGAACTCCGCAGTGCTCAAAAGGGTGCTTCAAGGGGCCGACGCCGATTTTGAAAGCAACCATATTAAGTGGACCGAAGCGGTCCCCTTTGTGTCAATTTCCCTGGATGGACAGACGACATTGACTCCGCTGCCTGCCAACCATGCCCCGGAGATCGGCGGCGGGCTCATCTACCTGCTTGAGCGCGGGGGACGAAGCCTCCTGTACGCCCATGATACGGGTGAACTTTCTGAAGAGGTATACGCCTTCCTTGCCGGGCGGCACATTGACGCCGCTTCCCTGGACTGCACCGGCGCTTACCGGGGCGCGGGCACGCACCATATGGATTTGAAGGGGTGCGAGGACGCTGTTCATCGGCTCAAAAAGGATGGGGCGGTGAAGGAGGATGCGAAGATCGTTCTCAATCATTTCTCCCACGGAGGCGGAGCCACCCACGCGCAGCTGGAAGAGGAGGCGTCAGGGCGGGGCTGGATCGCAGCTTTCGACGGCCTGGTAGTGGAGATTTAGCACCTTCTCCCGGCCAAAGATGCTCTTGTATCTATGCAAAGGCGTCCGGGTAAGGAGCGTTTCAGCTTTTGCCACAGAAAAGAGTCACAGGACCACCCCCTACATATAGTGGGCTGGTCCTTTTTTTTAAGATATTTTGGGATTATATAGTGGTATATTTTTGTCTTCCAATATATGTTAATCACAATTTTGAAATGAAATTGTATTCTTTCGCCATACTTTTTCAAGCCTGTTTATGGGTACAAAATGTGCACTAATAGAAGCAGAGCACTTACGCCTTATAGGGCAAGAACCCGCGCCACAAAAGGAAAAGAGAAGAAGGGCAGGAGGTTCTGGCATAGGCAAGTATATATGAAAATATAAAATTTCTTGAAAATAAACGATTAGGGAATGGAATAAAAAATCTACTAAAAAATGGTAAAAATGCCATCGACAGAACTCGATAAATGTTTAGCAAATTTAAGAGAAAAAACACGAAAATTCCCACAATATGCCTTGACACCTTTTTGGCCCATGATATACTGAGTTTGCGTAAAAGTTATCTACATAACGCTTCGGCACATCCCTTATTTAATAGTGGCCCGCTCCATAGGGCAAGGGGAACGAACTGTTCGGTGTGCCGAAAAATGGACAACCCGCTATGAGCCGGGATTATAGAAAGCCAAAAATAAATATCACCGTTAAGGGCAAACCCATCGGAAGGTGGGGACGCAAAGCTATAGGGCCTATGATGGCAGCCAGCTACCGAAGAGATATTTTTTTGTTACCCAAAATTAAGGCAAACGCCTTAAATTTGATAGGATTCGCCAAATATCGCGGACTTGGGAGGTGTTAA